>CALXNI010000051.1 GCA_944389715.1 uncultured Clostridia bacterium
CTAAAAATAATAAATGTTATGTTTACCCTTATAATTATCTACTAGTTACTAATAATATTGGTAATCAAATTATCTATAAATATGAAGATTTTTACGAAAACCCTATTAATTTTGATATACAAATAGCACTTTCTGTTGGCTGTTCTGGACGTCTAGTTCCACGTAACTATAAAAAAGTAGATTATAATAATGACGAAACAATACCACTTGCTAAATATCCAACTTGCAGTTGGGCAACAGACGCATTTACAAATTGGCTAACTCAAAATGCAGTAAACATTGGAACAAATATTGTTGGAACTGCTGTTGGTGTTGCAACTGGAAATTTACCGACAGTTGCTGGAAATATTGCTAGTTTGATTGGACAATTTCATAGTGCTAGTTTATTACCTTCAATTGAAGGTCGGACAAAATACTGGAGATGTAAATTATTCAGCTAAAAATAATACATTTAACTTTTATAATTATCACTGTAAACCAGAATATATGAAAATAATTGACGATTATTTTACAAGATTTGGATACAAAATAAATAATTTGGAATTACCTAATATTGTAGGTAGAAGAAATTGGAATTATTTGGAAATTGGGCAAAGTGAAAGTGTTGGCTATGGTTCTGTTCCTTCTTCTTATATGGAAGAAATTAACAATGCTTGTAGAAGCGGTGTTACAATATGGCACTCTCACGAAAATTTAGGAAATTTTAATTTGGATAATTCAATAAATTAAAAAGGGATTTAATAAATCCCTTTTTTTATTCATCATGTTCTATTATAATTTGGTCAAATGCGTCTAAGAAATATAACATATTAAAGTAATACATTCCAACTGAATTTGTCGCTTGACCTACCCAGCCTGAACAAGTAAGAGTTCCATCAGTATCAATTGTAAAATCTACTAAATCTACTAAATCAGTGGTACCATTTGCAATCATTATACCGCAATTTTGAAATTTAATTTTTTGAGTTGGTCTAAAAGGTGTTGGTGCTGTAACTTCATATGTTCCATTTCCAGATGTATTAACGTTTACTTTTCCGTATAATTTAAAAACATTATATGTTTCGTCGGCTATTATATTTAGACCTGTATTAGAATTAATAGCTGATACATTTGTTTTTGCTGTAAAATTACTATTTGTAAGACGAATACTTTCAGTTAAATTAAATTGTTTTAGTAAATTTAAAGCTTCAGTTGCGTTATCATTTGCTGTATTTGCTGTGCTTAGAGCTGTTTCAGCAGTATTTTTAGCTGATGTTGCTGTTGTTTTTGCTGTATTTGCTGTGCTTTGAGCAGATGTTGCAGTGCTTTGAGCAGTATCAGCGGTACTTTGAGCTGTATTTGCATTTTCTAAAGCCTGATTTGCTGTAGAAACAGCAGTTGTAACAGAACTTTCAGCACTTTCAGCTTTGTTATCTATTGTTTTCATATTTGTGTCTATGTCTAGCATAGCTTTATTAAAATCTCCTAAATAAGTTGGTTTATCGTCTGCAACGTATTGTGGTAATCCATAATTTGGTGTACTATTGGTAGCACTCATAAAAAATCCCTCCTTTTAATATTTTTATTCTTCCGGTGTCCAATTTTGCCAATTAGTAAATCCTTCAAAAAATGAAGCAAGTACATTTTCATTTTGTGTTGCTGTTTCATTTGCAGTATCTGCTGTACTTTTTGCAGTATTTGCTGTACTTTTTGCAGACTCTGCTGTACTTTTTGCAGTATTAGCTGTACTTTTTGCAGACTCTGCTGTACTTTTTGCAGTATCTGCTGTACTTTTTGCTGTATTAGCTGTTTTTGTTGTTTGTGTTAATTCTTCTTGTATTTCAGTTACATTGCCTGGAATACTGTCAGCAACACCTTTAATCGCACTATCTATTGTTTGCATAGCGTTATTAAAATCAGTTAAATATTTAGGTTTATCAGTTGCTATATAGATAGGTAAATTATAATTTGTTGTATGATTTGTAGCACTCATAAAAAATCACTCCTTTCTATGCGGATAATAAAACTTTACCTTGCCAATCAAAATCGTATGCACTTATATTTTTATCATCAAATTGTTGTGCTGTCAAGTCTAAATTATCAAATTCTTGTGCTGTAATTTCATTTTTTTGTAGACTCGCTAAATCATTTACTACTTTACTTATAGGTTCTATCTCTCCTGAAATAGGAGAATACATTTTACAGCACCAATTTATTGTTAAAATTTGTTTGCTATATAAATCAAATTCTCTAGCTGTTAAAAGTTTATCATCAAAATTTTTAGCAGTTAATCCTAAAGTATCAAATTCATTAGCAGTTATTCCATAATATCTTAAATAAGCATATAAATCATTTATAGTATTTTGTAAATAATCATATTTTCCTGTTGTTGGATTATATACTTTTATACCTTTTGTTGCGATTTCCTCTATTTCATTATAAACTTTTTTTAGTTCTTCATCTACATAATTTTTAAGTAAATTATCACTATTATCTACATAATCTTTTATATTTTGTATTTGTTTATTTATAAATTGTATTAAAGATAAGTTTAATTTTGCTATTTCCTCATCAGTATAATTTTTTGCAAGTTCTACTTGTGTGTTTACATAATCTTTTAACTCATTATCTTTATTGTCTACATATTGTTTTAAAGTTAAAATTTGCTGGTCTACATAATCTTTATATTGAGAAAAATCTAACTCTTCTAAGTATTCTTGTATATTATTTACAACTCCAGCTATTCTACATAACATTTTATAAGTGGTTAAGCTGTCAAATGTTTCCTCAATAAAAGGAAAATTGTTATTTAAACAACCAAAAAATAATGGAATTGGCTTATACGTGTTTAACATTTTCTCACCTCTTTTCTTAAACTAAAGAATAAAATAGTTCTTCTAAATCATTAAAAATTAAAGTGTAAATACTATTTATATTTTCTTGCATTTCTTTAAATATTTGGATTTTATCAGCTGGACTTCTTTTAATAGTTTCGCTATAATTATTTACATTTTTTGAATTTGTAGTTCCTCTAGTTGTCGAAACATCATTCGAATTTGCTGTATTTGTGTTATAATCATAATTTGTAACGTAACTTCCATCTCTTACATTTTGCAATTGGTTTTGAGGAGTGTTACTACTTCTTAAATCTGCTATATTTTCTGTTGTATTTTCAGATGTATTATTTATTTCATTTTCTGAATTAGCTGTGTTATTTTCAAAACCTTCTCTTGTAGTAAGTTCTCCATCTAAAAAAATATCCCAATTTTCTAAAGCGTCAAAAAGTTTATTGTATTTAGGCATTATTTCGTTTAATTTTACATTTAATTGTATTTTAAATGCTGTAAAAGTTTCAAATCCAATTCTTCTTTGTAAAAATTTATTTAAAATCATAATTTCAAAATTATCTTTATTAACATAATTAGACAATGGATAACTAAAGTCAAAAATTTTTGTATGTCCTTCTTTTGCTAAATCAGATATTTTTACTTTTTCATCATCAGTTTTTCCAAAATTTAACATAGCATTTAAAATATCATAAATTGAAGGCGGTCTATTATCTGTTATTGTAAAAAGCGGTGTTGCAAATAAATAATTAAAAAATGGATAAAACATTAATTATCACCTTCTTCGTTATAATTTTCCTCAATTTCAATTTCCTCTTTTGATTTTGGGAAACCATCATAATAGCCAACTTCTATATCTAAATTAAATTTTCTATTAATTTCATCTATTGCTCTTTTTCTTGGTTCGTATCTTGTAAAACGACTTGCAATAGTTCCGCCTTGCATTGCTTGTATTTCGTCTGTTATGTTACGCTCCTTTTTTTGGTATTGTAAATTAGATATACCAATTAATCTTAAAAATTCGTTCCAGATTTTTTCTTGGTGAATATCTATTTTATCCGTAACAAATGGTGCTGGATTTAAAACTAATGATGTATCATCTAGTAGTAAATTATCGTAATCTATTACAGTTTCTGCAAACGCATCTACTGTGTTTACTTTATCTTGCACAGATTTTAATTTATTCGCAGTTGTTTTCCAAAAACGCGGTGTTTTTTGTTGGCTTATATTTATATCTGCTGTTCTTACATTTAAAGCTAATCGTTCAGCGTATTGCAAAATATCATAGATTAAGGGGTAATGCCCATTGTTATCATGCATAATAATAAATTCGTTTTGGTCTAAAACTTTAGAATAATTTGTATTAGATGTTACTCTAATTTTTGTAGGTCTTCCGTATACATCTAATGTACCTTGGTTTACATAAGGTAAGGCAAGCAAGCCTAAAAATTCATCGTAAAAAAATGCTATACTTCCTACGTTTACTAAAATAGAATTTACATAAGATATATCTATAAAATTAGGCATATTTTTAAATGTAAAAACGTTTTCCGCAAGAGATAAAAGTTGCCTTCTATACATTAAATAAGTTTGATAATTAGATAATTGACTATTTACTAATCTTTTTTGCATAACTTTTTTCTCCTTTTTTAATTTTATAGGTAGCTTTTATAAGCTACCTATTTTTTAAGTTCCAGCTGCAACTGTAATAGTAGCTGTTCCAGTTTTTTCATTGTTAAATACAGACGTTGCAGTTACAGTAATTGTAGAAACTGTTGCATTAGAAGGTACTTGTAATTTTCCTTCTTGATTTATTTTAACTCCATCAGTTTCACTTGTTTCATCAATAGACCATATTACGGATTTATTTGTTATTCCTTCTACATCGACTACAGCAGTTAATTGTAAACTTTGTCCTTTTGTAATTGTTGCTGTTGCTGGATTTACAGTTACTGTATTTACAGCACTTGTATCTTTTGTAAACGCTAAACATTGTTCAAATGGAGATGTAGAGAATATCCTCCAAGCGTGTAACCACATTGTTCTTGTTAATGTTTCTGGGTTTCTAAATTCTGTGTTAATTGTATCAGCTTGCGTATCTAAAGCATAATAGTAATCTTTAAACCAATTATCAGAAATAATCAATCCTACTACATTTTGTAATTTTGTTAGTTCATCTTCTGTAAAAGCTGTATATTGTTCTTCTAATAATTTTTCAAGTCTATCCCAATCGTTATTTCCGAAACCATCTATTAAAGCTAGCTTACTTCTAAATTCTGCGTCGTTTCTAAAGTAAGATGTTGCTAAAACTTCTGTAGACATTTGTGCTTCAAAACCAGTAGACAAAATCATTCTTTGTCTATCAAATGGTGTTGCTAGTCTAACTCCAGCTGGATTATAATTAGGACTTAAAAATGTCAAGTTATTTGCATATTCCTTCATAAAACTTACGTTTTGTCTAGGTGTGTTTGTATCAAAATTAGCTATTGTTTTAGAAGGAATAGTTCCATTTATTAACCTTCTTTGTACTTGGTATTTATCTACAATATATCTATCGTAAACATAAGATTTTCTTAAGTTATTATAAACAGCTTGTATAAAATTATATAACCCGTTTTCATCATAAAAAGCTAGTGCAATTTCCTGGTCATTTACAGAAGATTTGTAAAATTTTTGGAAATTTATTTCATGCATATAATTATATACATTTGGTACTACATTTTCTAAAAAATGTGTTGGATTATTCATATATTTATTATAGTCTTCTGCTTCTACTAAATCTAAAATCATTTCGCGAACACTTTGTCCGTAACGAATTTGTCCTTGATTAGTAAAGTCCTCCCAAGGATTTGCATAAGCATCGTCTATAATTAAAGTAAGTGCTATTACATTTACCGCATTTATAAATGCATTTTTGTATCTTGTATTATTTACAATTAGGTCTCCTATTTTTTTAATGTCTGTTCCTTGCTGAGGCAAATCAATCGCTTCTTTTAAAACAGGGTCGCTATTTGCCATAAAATTTAATAATTTACTAGTTTCTTTTGTAGCTAACATTTTTTTAACTGCCATTTTTATTCTTCCTCCTCTTCTTTAATCTTAAAAATATCCTCTTCTTCTACTACGTCTTCTTCTTTTAGTTCTTCTACTTTTTCTTCTGTATCTTCTTTTTCTTCTTTTTCTTCACCCTTTAAAAATCTGTTTTTGTATTTTTCTTTTAGTTCTTCATATTTTGCATTTAATTCTTGTAACTCTTCTGAGTTATCTACAGTTTCTACAAAACTGTCTTCAATATCTTCTAATAATGTTATTTTTACGTCATCGTCAATTGCTAAAGTGTCAATTTTTTGTTTTAATTCGTCTTTACTTAATTTCATTTTTACTCTCCTTTCTTTTTTAATATTTCACTTATTTTTCCGAATATTTAAACCAGATTTATTTAAGTTTTCTAAAATTGACGTAAGTTCCATAATAATTATGTAAATAGAAACTATTTTTGGTACAGCTGGTAATCTAAATGTTATGTCAATTACACAAGATATAATAATTATAATTATTACTAAAACTTTATGTAAAAGGCCTTCTCTCATTTTAGAACTGTCTACATTTTTGTTAATTATAGCTTGTATATATCCAGTTATTATGTCAAAAATAGAAAATAAAATCGGTGTAAATATTTGCAAAAAATAATTAGAAAAGTTAAGTGTTTCAATAAAACTTTGTATATTCATTTTCACACCTCCTTTTCTTAAGTGATTTTTATAAATTTAATGTAACACAAAAAAATTTTTTTGTCAATAAAAAAAGAAGATAAATATATTTATCTTCTTTTTTATAGAATAATTAGTATAACATAGCATTTCAATTGCATAAATTATGAATATGTCAATTATGACCTTGACTTGTTCATATATCTAACCTCCTTTATATTATCATTTATTTAATTATTTGTCAATATCTATTTCGCAATTTTTTTGCATATAAAACCCATTTAAATTTACCTTTTTTTGCTGGAATTGGCGGTTCTGGCGGTTCTGGAGGCGTAACAGACCCATCATATTTTACAATAGTGTTATCTACATTCGGAATTCCTAAAATATCACAAGGATTTACAAATGTAGAACACTGCCAAGATTGAGTTCTTGAGGCTTCTAAGTGTAAATGTCTTCCTGTTACATTTCCGGTTGCACCCATTCTTCCTATTGGAGTTTGTAAATCTACTTCGTCTCCAACAGAAACTTGAAGACTTCCATAAACCATGTGACAATATCTCCAGTAAATACCATCTTCATCTAAAATTTGTGCTTGCACTCCTAATGCTGGAGTTGCTGTTGTATTTATGTAAACTACACGACCTTTTTTTACTGGATATAAAATAGGGTTATTTTCTGTATTACCGTAAGGTGCAAAATCTACACCAGTATGCCACCCGCATTGATAACCGCTGTCAGGAACTCCATATGGATATGTAATTATAGCGTCGCCATGAACTGGACTGTTGTTTATTGTTACTGTTGCCATAATAAATCACCTAATAAAATTAAACTTAAAAATATTCCTAAAATACTTAAAAAAATTCCAATAAGAGATCTAGTTTTTAAATCTCTTATTAATATATAAATATTTATAGAAAATAATATAAAAATTATTAATATTTTTATAAATATCTTTTGCATGTTCTTGCTACATATCCTTCTTTAATATCATCTTTTCCAGCATAAACAATTTTTACTTTGTCCCATATATATCCATCTTCTTCATTTACTGCAACCTCTAAAAATTCTATAGTTGTGTTAGGTAAAAATAAATGTG
>CALXNI010000052.1 GCA_944389715.1 uncultured Clostridia bacterium
ATATTAAAACCAGATATAAACAAAAGTTATACAAAATTTGCAGTATATGGAGATAAAATAAGATTTGGACTTCGGAAGCGTAAAAAACGTTGGAGTAGCAGCAGTAGATAGTATTGTAAAAGAAAGAAAAGAAAATGGAGAATTTAAGAGTTTTACAGATTTTTGCGAAAGAATGCAAGGAGAAGCTGTAAACAAAAAATGTATAGAAAGTTTAATTAAAGCAGGGGCTTTTGATGAATTTGAACAAACTAGGAGTACACTTTTAGCATCATTTGAAACAATATTAGATACTATAAATGACACATCAAGAAAAACTATGCAAGGTCAAGTAACAATGTTTGATTTAGGCAATACAGAAGACAAAAAAATAGAAAATATGAAGTATAAATTTACAACACTTAAGGAATTTGATGAAAAAGAACTTCTATCAATGGAAAAAGAAATGCTTGGAATCTATATATCAGGGCATCCATTAGATAAATTAAGACAACAAATAGAAGCGGTTTCTACAATAAACACACTACAAATGTTACAAATAAGTGAGCAAGAAGATTTGGGGCTAGATGGGAAACAAGTAAAATATGTTGGAATAATAAATTCAATAAAAAAGAAATATACAAAAAGAAATACATTAATGGCATTTATGAATGTAGAAGATTTATATGGAAGTACAGAGATAATAGTATTTGATAGTTGTTATAGTAAAGCACAGCATATATTATTAGAGGAAAATATAGTTTTAATAGATGGAAGACTAAGTATTAGAGAAGATGAGCCAGTAAAAATTGTTGCAAATAACATAACAGAATTTAACGAAAATGTAATAAATCAACATTTAAAAAATAATAACAATACGATAGAGAGGGATGATAAGAACGATCAGCAAAAAATAAGACCAAAACTATTAACAATAAATATAACAAATATTTCAGAAGAACAAAAAGATAAATTAAGAGGTGCAATAAGATTTTTCTCTGGAGATAGAAATAACATAGCTGTAAGTGTAAAAAATGGTGAAAAGATACTACCATGTGGTGCGATATATTTAAGCCAAGAAATATTAAATGCATTTAAGGAAATAGTAGGTGAAGAAAATATAGAAATGTAAAAAAAATAAATAAAATTTACAAAACCTATTGACTTTTTTTGCTAATGGGTATAAATTATTAGCAGTCGAAGAACTTGACTGCTAATTTATGCATAAAAATAAATTTATAGCATAAATCATATAATTGTTTAATATAAAATCAAAAGGAGGAATGTTATTATGATTAAACCATTAGCAGACAGAGTACTAATAAAGATGGTAGAAAGCGAAGAAACAACAAAAAGCGGAATTATTCTATCAAGTGGTTCTAAAGAAAAACCACAAATTGCAGAAGTAGTTGCAGTAGGACCAGGAACAGAAAAGGTTAAAATGAATATAAAAGAAGGTGACAAAGTTATTATAAATAAATATTCTGGAACAGAGGTAAAATATGAAGGTATAGAATATACAATAGTAAAACAGGAAGATGTGTTGGCAGTTGTAGAGTAAATTGTAATTTGAATGAGAAGTGAGAAGTGGGATGTGGGAAGTGTGAAATTAAAAAGCACACCTCACACTTCGCACCTCACACATCACAAAAACAAATTACAATTTGCATAACAAAAATTAATTATTATAAAAGGAGAGGATTAATATGGCAAAGGAAATTAAATTTGGCGAAGATGCCAGAAAAAAAATGCTAGATGGTGTAAACAAATTAGCAGATACAGTAAAAGTAACATTGGGACCAAAAGGAAGAAATGTGGTATTAGATAAAAGCTTTGGAGCACCACTAATTACAAATGACGGTGTTACAATAGCAAAAGAAATAGAATTAGATGATAAATATGAAAATATAGGAGCAAGACTTGTAAAAGAAGTAGCAACAAAAACAAATGATATAGCAGGAGACGGTACAACAACAGCTACTGTTCTTGCACAAAGCATAATAAAAGAAGGTGTAAAGAACGTAGCAGCTGGTGGAGACCCAATGGCAATAAAAAGAGGAATAGATAAAGCAGTAGATGCAGCAGTTGAAGGATTAAAAGACATTAGTTCTGAAATAAATGGGAAAGAAGATATTGCAAGAGTTGCAAGCATATCAGCAAATAACAATGAAATTGGAGAACTAATTGCAGAAGCAATGGAAAAAGTTTCAAAAGACGGTGTAATTACAATAGAAGAGTCAAAAACAGCTACAACAGGGCTAAATGTTGTAGAAGGAATGCAATTTGATAAAGGATATATTTCTCCATATTTTGTAACAGACACAGACAAAATGGAAACAGTTATGGAAAATCCATATATATTAATTACAGATAAAAAAATAAGCAACATCCAAGAAATTTTACCACTACTAGAAAACTTAATGCAACAATCTGGTAAATTATTAATAATTGCTGATGATATAGAAAGCGAAGCACTATCTACACTTGTACTTAACAAATTAAGAGGAGTTCTAAACGTTGCAGCAGTTAAAGCTCCAGGATTTGGAGATAGAAGAAAAGAAATGCTAGAAGATATAGCAGTTTTAACAGGAGGAGAAGTAATAACATCTGACTTAGGATTAGAATTAAAAGACACTACTGTTGAACAATTAGGTAGAGCAAAACAAGTTAAAATCCAAAAAGAAAATACAATAATAGTAGATGGAGCAGGAGATAAAGAAAAATTAGCAGCAAGAGTAAAACAAATAAGAACTCAATTAGAGGAAACAACAAGTGAATTTGATAAAGATAAATTACAAGAAAGACTAGCTAAAATTGCCGGAGGAGTTGCAGTAATAGAAGTAGGTGCTGCAACAGAAGTGGAAATGAAAGAAAAGAAATTAAGAATAGAAGACGCATTGTCTGCAACAAAAGCAGCAGTAGAAGAAGGAATTGTTGCAGGTGGAGGAACAGCTCTAGTTAATATTATGCCTTCAGTTGAAAAAGCATTAAAAGAATTAAGCGAAGAAGAAAAGGTAGGAGCAAAAATAGTTTTAAGAGCATTAGAAGAACCAGTAAGACAAATCGCTGCAAATGCAGGATTAGAAGGAGCAGTTATTTTAAACAAAATAAAATCAAGCGAGATTGGAGTAGGATTTAATGCAGCAAAAGAAGAATATGTAGACATGAAAAAAGCAGGAATAGTAGATCCAACTAAAGTAACACGTACAGCTCTTCAAAATGCAGCAAGCATTGCATCTATGATACTTACAACAGAAAGTGTTGTAACAGATAAGAAAGAAAAAGAATGCAGTTGCGACCATGGACATGGAGGAATGCCAGAAGGAATGGACGGAATGTATTAATTTAGATATTAGAGGTTAGAGATTAGAAAAGTAATATGTAACAAATTTTCTAAATAAAAATATTAAATTTTCTTGACGTTTAGAGATCACTGTAATATACTCATAATATACAAATGAGTATGAGGTGATAATATGGTTACAGATAAAAATGGAAAAATATTTGAAAATAGAAGAAAACGTGAAAGAAGAAAAACAAACATAAGAGTTGAAAATGATAGAAGAAAACATAACAGGAGAGAAGAAAAGAACAATAATAAGTAAAGAAAGCAGAATTGATTTTCTGCTTTCTTTTTACTATATATTAGATTAACAACATCCGTTGTTATTTCCACCGCAACAGCAGCATATTAATATTATAAGGATTATAATCCAGCAGCAATCTCCACCGAATCCGAATCCACATCCGCATCCTCCTCTATTTTCTGGCATAAATGTTCACCTCCTTAAATAAGTACATATTTTTCCATAAAGTTTTAGCAGGGGCTTAAATTGTTAGCAACAGCAACCCCTGTTACCACATCCACAGAAAAGCAATAAGAATAAAATGATAAACCATAAAATTTCATCGTTTGATGAACAGCAATTTCTCATGATGCAAAACTCCCTTCTAAACTTTAGTTTTTTTATCGTTCGTATGTTATATAATATTCATTAAAAAAAAATGTGTTACTAGAGTAAAATGTAATTTGTTTTTGTGAGGTGTGAGGCGTGAGGCGTGAGGTGTGAGGTGCGAAGTGTGAGGTGTGTTTTTTAGGGCTAGTCTACGTAAGGATTACCATAATTTCACACTTCCCACATCTCACTTCTCACTTCTCACTTCCCAATCAAATTTGACAAATTTTAGAAAAAGTAGTATAATTACAAAAGTTGATACCTAAATTTTAGGTAAATATGAGATTTTTGTATATAAAAATAATGATTCGGAAAACTAATATTATTTAAAATAATACTAATAAAGCAAGATGGACGGACATTGTTCTTGCTAAATTGAGTAAATAATTTAACTTAGAAAAGACTCAAACACGATAGCGATTACAGCATTTTATATAATAGAAATTTTTAAGAGAGAAAACATATTATATAAAATGTATTAAGATATGGATACGTTTTGCACAAAAGAGATAAAATAAGATAATATTTAGTGATGGTTAAAATAAAAAATATTTAAAAGAATCATTAGTTTAATATGTTAAACTAATTTTTTTGATGCATGCTATTATACAAAAATTAATTAATAATAAGCAAAAGGAGAGATAAAAAGAAAATATGGAAGAAAATTTAGTTAACAACAATAATGAAAAGAAAAATTTAGAAAAAACAAAAAAGAAAAATTATAGACCTAGAAAGCAAAAAAAGATTCAAGAAAGTTCTATAAAAAATAAAGAGCAAAGTATATTTAAAAAAGAAAATTTAAAAATAATACCACTTGGTGGATTATTAGAAATTGGTAAAAATATTACAGTGTTTGAATATGGAAATGATATTGTGCTAGTTGATTGTGGCTTAGCGTTTCCAGAAGATGATATGCTTGGAATTGATTTGGTAATACCAGATTTATCATATTTAGAAAAAAATAAAGAAAAAATAAGAGGACTTGTTATAACACATGGTCATGAGGATCATATAGGTTCAATACCATATTTGTTAAAACAATTTAATGTACCAATATATGCAACAAAACTTACAATTGGATTAATTGAACACAAGTTAGAAGAGCATAAATTACTAAGAAGTACAAAATTAAAAATAGTAAATCCAGGTCAAACAATTAGTTTAGGTTCAATGAAAGTAGAGTTTATTAGAACAACACATAGTATACCAGATGCTTGTTCACTTGCAATTCATACACCAGTAGGAACAGTAGTTCATACAGGAGATTTTAAAATAGACTACACTCCTATAGATGGAGAAATGATGGACTTTGGAAGACTTGCAGCACTTGGAAACAAAGGCGTTTTAGCACTTATGTCTGATAGTACAAACAGTGAAAGAAAAGGATATACAATGTCAGAAAGTACAGTAGGAGAAGTGCTTGACAAATTATTTATTAACTGTACAAAAAGAATTGTTGTTGCTACCTTTTCATCAAATGTTCATAGAGTTCAGCAGATTGTAAATTCAGCAGTAAAATATGGAAGAAAGATTGCAATATGTGGTAGAAGCATGATAAACATGATTGAAACAGCAAGAAAATTTGGGTATATAAAAGTGCCAGACAATGTATTTATAGATATTGATATGATAAAATCTTATCCAGATGATAAGCTTACAATCATCACAACAGGAAGCCAAGGAGAGACAATGTCTGCTTTAACAAGAATGGCATCAGGAGAGCACAAAAAAGTCCAAATAACACCAAATGACTTAATTATAATATCTGCAAACCCAATACCAGGGAACGAAAATTCTGTATCAAAAGTAATAGATGACTTAATGAAAATAGG
>CALXNI010000053.1 GCA_944389715.1 uncultured Clostridia bacterium
CATACCTACAATTATTGTAGGTATGTTTGTAGGAGTGGTATGTCGCCGGTAAAATAGATTAATTTTTTAGGAAACCGCCGGCGGAAGATTTATGAATAAATTTAAATGATTGCCGGAAATTTGTATTTAGTAATAGAAATGTTTAATAAGTATTTTATAAATACCAATAACACTGATTATATCAAGCAAAGAAACAAATTTAAAATAATTCTTATGAGCCGCCGAGCTAATTATACTTAACAAATTGAAATATCATTTTTTAATTGGTATACTTGTGTTGATATAAGGGGTTGTTATGGCTAAAACTGTTCAGAAAAAAGATATTTTCAAAAACAATATGTTAGAAGATATGTATAAAATTGCTAATAGTGAAATGGGATATTCATTGAAAAATCCTAATGATGTAAACAATTTAGATTCTAAGACTAAAGGAAAATTGTTTTTAAAATTTTACTTAAATGAGATTTTTCAAAAAAGTTATAATATTGATGCTGACTCTATAGAGCAAGGAATTGTAGATAATGCAAATGATAAAGGTATCGATTTTATAGCTATTGATGATAATAAGGTTTATATTATCCAAACAAAATATCAATCTCGACCATTGAAAGAAATTCCTGATTTTATAAAACTGCCTGATAGTATAAAAACTGAATTATATAATAGTACTTGTAACGCTGAGTTAAAAGCATTTTTTTCAGAAATAAAACGAAAGAAAAATGTAGAATATAATTTGTTATTTGTAACTACAGAAAAAGTAACAAATGAAGAAGAAGAATATTATTCGTCTTTAGTAGAAGATGAGAATATACAATTTTCAATAATTGATTCTACTAAATTAAGAACAGAATATGAAAGCATAAAAACAATGGGGGATAACCCTCCAGATAAAGTTACACTAAACTTGGGCAATGAAGATGTTATCGAACTCAATACAATATCCCCAAATGAAACTATACTTATTACTCAAAAGGGTTCCAAATTAAGAAACCTTTACCAAAATAGAGAATATAGAGAACGATTATTTAATCTTAATATTCGTCAGTGGTTAGGGAAAAATAGCGTTAATAAAGGAATGATTGAAACTATAGAAAAATCTCCTGATAAATTTTTCTATTATAACAATGGGATAACGGCCATTTGCGAAAATTATTATTGGGATAAAGACAATCAATTATTAGATTGTACAAAATTTCAAGTTGTAAATGGTGCTCAAACGTTAACTACAATAGCAAAAGAGCCTGAAATGGTGGATCTAACAAATGTAAAAGTTTTAATAAAAATAGTTAAAGCAGACAAATATACAAGTGGAGATAAAGAAAGTAGCCTTGCTTTTAATATTGTTAAAAACAACAATAGTCAAACAGTTATTAAATCTATTGATTTTAGAAGTAATGATGAAATACAAATTGCTATTGAAAACAAGGTAAAAGAATATAAGTTAAAATATCCTTTAGATTATCCTATATCTAAAGAAATAGTATATAAACGCAAACGGAGATTAAATGAACCAAAGAAAAAAACTATTTCTATGGAAAATATTGCAAAGACATACTATTGCATGTTCATAAATCCGCCGGATGTATATTTAAGCTCTAAAAAGATGTGGGATATTAGTGAAAATGGGCATTATTATAAAATATTTGGTGATAATGGACAAAAAGTTAATACTATATCAGATGAAGAATTTTATAAACTATTTGCTAGCTATTATATTTATTGCTATATAGATATGAAAATTAAAAGTATTTTAACGACAAAAAATAAGGAAGAATATGCTCCATATTATTTTAAATATCATATAATATGGGGGATTAATGAGTTGTTAAAGTTGAAATACAGCAATGAAGAAATTATAAGAATTTTTAAACAAATTGTTAATAAAGGATATTATGTAAATGCATCAATAAACGAGGGTAAAGAACAATCATTTAATGTATACTTTGATAAAATACAAAGATTTATCAATAGTAAAGTAGATGAAGCAAAAGAAGACGCAGAAAATGTAGCTTATAGAAGTTTACTAACTGGAGAAAAATTCTTAAAATCATTAAAGAGGAGAATTGCAGAAGAACGACCAGAAGACTTACCTGAATTAATCCCCTTAGGAGAATAAATTTATTGCAAGTACCCCATACAGCCCGTCTCATTGCATGATGAGGTTTCTTTGTCGTGGACACAAGTTCTCGGCTGTGAGATTTTTCTCGGTTACAAAATCGCCGGCGGTGATTAAAAAGAATGAGAGCATTCTTCGGCTGATGATGAAAAGTTTATTGGCGGTGATGTATAAAATTACCTGTATAAATTCTAAGGCAAATATCTGTGCTATAATTAGGTCATGCAATTTTTAAACGAAAATATTTCAAAAATTATAGAGAACATAAGCATTGATAGATTATCATCTTATAAGTATGATAATAGCGATGATACGGACTTAATCTTAAACCGATATATCTATAATGTTCAAATTTCAGAAAGTTTTTATCCTATTATTGCGGTATTAGAAGTTGCCTTAAGAAATAGGTTGTATAATGCTATTGCGAAATTAAAAGGTGAAAACTGGTTATTAGAAGAAGTCAAGAATAAAAATATCCTTTCCGATAACGAAAGAAATATTTTATTAGAGGCATACAATAAATTAAAGAGAAAACATAATACACCTTCAACTGGTGCAATAATTGCTGAATTAACCTTTGGATTTTGGGTAAATCTTTGTAAAAAATCATATAAAAACAGTTTATGGGATAAGCAAGACTTCTTTAGTAATGTATTTCCAGATTTTGACAATTATTTTGTCAGTCCTACATGGGATAAAACAAAAGTTATATTTCCAGAATTAAAAGAAA
>CALXNI010000054.1 GCA_944389715.1 uncultured Clostridia bacterium
AAAGAATAGTGGAGAAAGAAAATATAGTAAAACATAGCTGTAACATAATAGATTTAATAGAAATAGGAGATTTTGTAAATGGTATGAAAGTAAATGATATTTCAAAAATTCAAAGATTTAATAAGCCAATTCAAAAGTGCTTATGGGCAAATATTAATGATGGATATGACATTATAAATGAAGAAATTAAAACAATATTAACACACGAGCAATATGAAAGAGATTGCTATAAAGCAAAGGAGAAATGATGATGGGTGATATTATAAATGAAATGATAGATAATTTTGCTAAACAACAATCAAGAGATATGGATGATGCTATAATTAGATTTTTAAGAAGTAAAGGATATAAGCCAAGAAGAACCGAAAAATATGCAAAGAACTTAAAAAGAAAATTAGAAAAACAGGGAATAGAATTAAAAATTGAAGAAATAGTTTTAGAAGAAAAGTTTACTGATATAAGTTATTATAAAAAAGTTATATATATACCTAGTTTTGTACATATAAAAAAAATAGGAGGAATCAATGGACATACCAAAGATATTTAAAAAAAAAAGAAAAAAGTATAAATATGTTAAAGAATATTCAAATTATGTGTTATATGAGGAAATGAAAATAAAATACAAAGAATGCTTTAATAAACAAGATCTAGGATTAATAGAAGAAAAAGAAAAGCCATATAATACTAATCCACAAAGAGTTAAATATTTTTAAAGGAGAAGAAAAAATGCTAACAGAAGAAGATAAATTAATATTGGATATGATAAATAGGCAAAATGAAAACGCCAAAAAAATGATAGAGAATTTAAAAGAAGTAGAAAGCAATCAAGAAATGAAACAGTTACATAAAGCATATGACAATATGTGGAATATAACACATATTATAGATAATGCGAAGAGAGGGATGTACAAATGACAAAAGATTTGCTAGAACAAGCAGATAGCTTAATAGAAGAAATAAAAGACATCGAAAGAAGATTAAGAAACATAGAAAAACGAGAAAAAACAATATTAGGCGATTCTGTAACAGGAAGTGAAAAAGAATATCCTTACATAAAAAGAAATTTTAAAATTACTGGAGTAGAAAACAAACTCTTTAGCAGTAGGACAAAAAGACAATACAAAAAGATGCTAAGAAGCAAAAAATACAATTATGGAAAAATAATAAAACAAATAGAGTATGAATTAAATTATGTAGATGATTCTGAAATAAGAAGAATTATTAGATATAGATATTATGATAATTTAAGTTGGATACAGATACAAATTAAAATGAAATATAATAGTGAAGATACAGCTAGGAAAAAAATAATAAGATTTTTTCAAAAAAATTAAATTTGTCCGTTTTGTCCGGTAAAACCATAGTAAAATGGTAGTAGGTAAAAAAGGTAGTGCTAAGAAATTGGCAAGCCCAGACTACCAATTTTATGTTAAGGTATCCTCGAATCAGAAGAGTAAGTTTTTTTAATGCTTACTCTTTTATATTGCACATTTAGAGAAACGGATATCTCATTAGTCTCATACGCTAAAGATACTGGGTTCAACTCCCAGATGTGCAACCAGTGTAATGCTAGGTATTCACAAAATTATACGGAATAATTAGCCAAGAAGTTTAATTGTATCCTTCTTTCTTTTAGAAAAGTAAATAGTCTCATAGCGTATCCTAGCTATGCTTATATTCGAGAATGGTGAAATGGTATCACACAAGATTTTGATTCTTGTATTCTTAGTTCGAATCTAAGCTCTCGAGCCAAATAAAAAAAAGGAGTAAGTATGGAATTATTAGATAAATATAAAAAAGAAATATGTAGTAGATGTAAGAATAAGGAAACTAATTTATGTGAAATTAGACAATGCATAGATGGAACATATAAATGTATTTATTATCAAAGAGAAGGAAAAGAAAATGACAAAAAGAAGTTTTAAATTTAAGATTAATAATAAAACTTGGGAGATAAAAGAAATTTCACAAGAACAAATGCGAGAAGAAATAAAGAAGAGAAATGATAGGTTTGATGAATATGGAAAATATTTTGGAATAACATATGCAGATACTCAAACGATTTATTTAGATAAAGATTTATGTCTAGATAGAAAAAGGACAACTCTATTACACGAATTAGGACATTGTTATATTAATACATACATTACTCATTTAGACCAGAACTATAATGAAGAAGATGTTGTAGATATAATAGCAAATTCACACGATATTATAAGAGAAATAGTAGATAAATATTTTGAAAAGGAGAAATAAAAATGGATTTTGGAGAAGCAATAAAACTTTTAAGGCAAGGCAAAAGACTACAAAGAGAAGGTTGGAATGGCAAAAAACAATATATAGAGTTAGCTACTAATATAAGTTATAAGAACACAAAAGGCGAGATAATTAATTGTAATCACGATGCCATAGGTAATAAGGCTATAGCATTTGTTGGAACATCAGGAGTACAAATGGGTTGGCTAGCAAGTCAATCTGATATGTTAGCAGAAGATTGGAAAATCGCAGAAGAATAGTAGGTGACATTTATGAGCAAAAAAGTAGGTAGACCAAAGAAATATACAAGGAAAGAAGAAATAGAGGGAAAAATAGAGGAATACTTTAAAAATTGTGATAAAAATAATAAGCCATATACTGTTACAGGCTTAGGTTTAGCTTTAAATATGAGCAGACAAGATTTAATAAATTATAGTAAAGATAAAGAGTTTTTTGACACAATAAAAAGAGCGAAGCTAAGAATAGAAAATTATTTAGAAGAACATTTAGTAACAGATAATAGTGTTACAGGAATTATATTTAATTTAAAAAATAATTATGGATGGAAAGATAAACAAGAAAATGTAAACATAGAAACAAATTATGAAGAGTATTTAAAGAGAGTTGAGGGAGATGAGTATTAATACAAAAGCCTATATAGAAAACTATATAAAGATTAGAGATAAGAAAAATAATATAGTGCCACTTGTATTCAACGAACCACAGCTTAAATATTATAATGTAGTTAAAAGTATGTATCAACAAAGGAAACCTATTAGGATAATAATATTAAAAGCTAGACAAATGGGGTTTAGCACAGAAACAGAAGCAGTAATATTTAAGAATGTAGTTACTCATCATAATTATAACGCAGGTATAGTAGCGCACAAAGAAGATTCTACAACAAACTTATTTAATATGAGTAAAAGAATGTTGGAATACTTACCAGAAGAAATTAAGCCAGAACAAAAGAAATCTAATGCAAAAGAATTAGTATTCAATAATGATATTGGAACAGGTCTAGATAGTAGAATAAAGTGTATGACAGCTGGTGGTAAAGGAATAGGGCGTTCAGATACATTTACAGCATTACACTTATCAGAACTTGCTTTCTGGGAAGGCGATAAAAAAGCAACAATGACAGGTTTACTGCAAGCAGTACCTAATACTCCAGATAGTATGATAATAATAGAAAGTACAGCAAATGGATATGAATATTTTAAAGAAATGTGGGATAGTGCAGTCGCAGGTGAAAACGACTTCTATCCTCTTTTTATTGGCTGGAATGAGCTAAAAGAATATAGTATGCCATATACAGGCTTTGATTTAACACAAGAAGAAAAAGATTTACAAAAACAATATAATCTTACATTAGAACAATTAACTTGGAGAAGATGGTGTATAAAGAATAACTGTTCTAATGATATAAATCAATTTAAACAAGAATATCCAATATGCCCAGAAGAGGCTTTCCTTTCAACAGGTAATTGCTATTTTAACAAAGAAAATATTATAAACAGAATAAATACAGCACCAGAGTCATTAGTAAGAGGTAAATTTACTTGTTATTATGATGGAATAAGGATAAGAAATCAAAAATTTCTAGAACAAGATGATGGAAACATAAAGATATATGAATATCCTCAAAAACGAGTTCCTTATGTTCTAGGTGGAGATACTGCAGGAGAAGGGTCAGATTTCTTTACAGCACACGTAATAAATAATATTACTGGTAAACAAGTAGCAGTATTAAAACAACAATATAACGAAATAGAATATGTTAAACAAGTTTATTGCTTAGGTATGTTTTACAACTGTGCATTAGTAGGTCTAGAGAATAATTTTTCAACATATCCTACACAGAAATTAGCAGAACTTAATTATCCTAATCAATTTGTAAGAAAGAAAGAGGATCAATATAATAATAAATATGAAAAAAGCTATGGATTTAAAACAACTACTATTACAAGACCATATATATTAGGACAGTTGCAAGAGATAGTACACGATAATATAGATGTAATACAAGATAAAGATACATTAAGAGAAATGCTTACATTTATAGTAAATGATAAAGGTAGAGCAGAATCAGAAGAGGGCTACCACGATGATTTAGTTATGGCATTAGCAATAGCTTATTATATAAGAACACAACAAGATTATAAGAAAGCTGAAAGAGACTCAAAATATAAAGATATACAAGAACAAATAGATAAAATATTTGGAGAAGATATAAATAAAATAGAAGAGGACTATGAAGATGACATAGTCCCTTTTTAAACGGAGGTAAATATGGAACTTATATATACAATAATAGCAATATTATGTTTGTGCTTTGGATTTTATGTAGGTTATAAATTAGGAAAAGATAAGGAATTACCTAAAGCACCAAAAGAGGTAATACATCCAATAAAGACTATAAAAGATAATATAGAGAATAATAGAGCAGAAAGAGCGGAAGAGGATAGATTACAAGAATTACAAGATGATTTGGCTGAATTAGATTCTTACGATGGTGGAGTAACAGAAAGGAGATAGCAGATGAAAAAGCGTGAAGAAACTAGCATAACTACAGTATGGCAAGAATATGAACGTGGAAAAGATTATAATTATCAGCAACAGTTGTATGAAAAGAGTAAAAGAAATTATAATTTCTATCACGGAAAACAATGGGAAGGTGCTAAACTTTCTGGAATACAACCAATAACATTAAATATGATTAAATCTATATGTAAATATAAAGTTGGTGTAGTAAAAACTAATACATATCAAATATATTTCAATTCTGATACATATAAAAATCAAGATGAAAGAGAGAAACTAAAAGATATATGTGATATGCTTAATAGATATGCTAATAGAATTTGGGAGAAAACCAAGGTAAATAAGTTAATAAGAAGTTGTATAAATGATGCCTGTATAGATAGTGAAGGTATCATTTATTTTTATGCAGATCCAGATGAAAATAGTAATTCTATATATTGTGAGCAAGTAAATAAAACTAATATTTATTATGGTAATGAAAACGAAGATGATATACAAAAGCAACCATATATAATTATTTCTTTTAGGCGTACTGTAGAAGAGGTTAAAGAAGAGGCTAGACAAAATAAGATAAGTGAAAAAGAAATAGATTTGATAACAGAGGACCAAGACATAGAAGAACAAGCAGGAAGAGACTTAAGAACAACAGAAATAGTTCCAATGTGTTTAGAGTTATTAAAATTATATAGAGGTAAAGATGGCAAAATTTGGGCAAAGAAATGTACTAAATTAGCAACTGTAATGAAAGATAGTTGCTTAGAAATAGATAGATATCCTGTAGCTCATATCATCTGGGAAAGAGTAAAGGGAAGTGCTAGAGGACAAGGAGAGGTAGAAACATTAATACCAAACCAAATAGAAATAAATAAAACAGCTACTAGAAGAGCTTTAGCTGTCAAGTTAGTTGCTTTCCCTAAATTGGTAGCCAATACCAAATATATATCTAATACAAAAGCTTTAAATAAAGTTGGAACAACTATAGAAGTAAATGAAATGAATGCAGATGATGTAAATAAGGTAGTTAATTATTTAAAACCTGCAAGTATTAGTTCAGATGCATATCAATTGCAAAAAGAATTACAAGAAGAAACTCAAAACTTAGCAGGAGCTAGTGATACAGTTACAGGTAATGTAGACCCTACTCAAGCAAGTGGTAAATCTATATTAGCGGTACAACAAGCCTCACAACAGCCAATAAATGAACAAGTAGAAGCATATAAAGATTTTATAGAAGATATAGCACTTATCTGGTATGCAATGCTTAAAGCAAATAGTGTTAAAGGCATAGAACTAGTAAGAGAAAAAAAAGATTATATGAATAATACAACAACAGATAAAATATATAAAATGAGCTATGAAGAGCTTAACAAATATGATTTGGATATAAAAATAGAAACAACACCAAAAAGTCCATTTGATAAGTATGCAATGGAGATATCATTAGAGAATTTACTAACTGCTGGGCAAATAAACTTTGAGGAATTTATAAATGCATTACCACAAGATTCAGCAATGCCAAAAGCAGAGTTAAAACAGATATTAAAGGAAAGAGAAGAAAAAGAACAAATATTCAATCAAATTGAAAAAGCAGGAAATGCATTAAATAGTGCTATGCAAGCAGTTATGCAACAACAAGAAATGAACAATGTAGAACAAACAGGAGTAACTCCAGAAGAAGCAAATATAGTTAATAATGCAAATAATACCAATACTAATACACAACAAGTAGCTAATCAATAGGCAGTCAAAAAGGCTGTCTATTTTTTATGCAAGTTTAGTTTAACGGAAGAACAACAGTCCCCAAAACTGTAAGGTAATGGTTCAAATCCATTAGCTTGTGCCATAGCCGACAGGCTTTAAATGGGAGGCACATATGCCGAAATAAAACAAAAATATGAAATTAATAGTCGACGGACTTTAAATGGGAGGTAACATATGCCGGGAGAAAACAAAGATATGAATGATTCAGAGGAAGAAGTATTAGTTAATACTAAGGACACATCAAATAATGCAGAAAATGCAGATGATGTTCAAAATAATAACAATACACAAGAACCTAAAGAAGAAAAGACTTACACACAAGCAGACATAGATAAAATTGTAAGTCAAAAAACAGCTAAACTTGAAAGAAAATATCGTAAAGAAGAGGAAAGCAGACTAAGTAAATCTAAACAATTAGAGGACACTTTAAGAGCTGGACTTGGCCTAACAGATGATGATGATGTTTTGAGTAAAGTTAGAGATTTTTATAAAGAGCAAGGAATAGATATTCCAGAAATTAATACAGAGAATAATCGTGATGCTGAAATCCTAGGCAAAGCGGATGCTAACGAAATTATTGATATGTACGATGACAAGGATATCGAGGCTAGAGCAAATGAGCTAGCAATTAAACAAAAGAGGGGAAAAACTACCGCACGTGAAAATGCGGAGTTTTTTAGGTTAGGGGAATATTTAACCGCAAAATTAGAAGAAAAAGAATTAAAAGAAAGTGGAGTAGACACAAAAATATTACATGATGAGGAGTTTAAGGCGTTTGCTAATAATTTCAAAACTGGAACAAAAATAAGTGAAGTCTACAAGATGTGGAAGAAGTTAAATGGAGAAAAAGAAGAGGAACCAAAGAAACCAGCATCTACAGGAAGTTCACAATCTACAGTCCCAGATAGCAAAATTAAAGATATATATACATCAGAAGAAATAGATAAATTAACTAGCAAAGACTTAGATAATCCTACTATTTTCAAGCGTGTAATGGAAAGTCTAAAACACTTGAAATAGAAAGGAGAAAGATATAAATGAGTTACGCAAATTTTAAACCAGTTGTATGGTCAAAATACATACAATTAGAATTACCAAAATTCACAGTATTCAAACAAGATTGTGATTACAAGTTCGAGGGAGAAGCAGGTCAAGGAAAAAGAGTAAAAATACAAAATTCTGGAAGACCAACTATAAAAAAATATATACCTGGTAAAGATATAGATGCACCAGAAAAAGTTGACGGTACATCTGCTTACTTAGATATTGATCAATATGATTATTTTAATTATGGAATTGATGATATTGATAAAGCTCAAGCTCAAGAAGGTGTAATGGAAGCATTACAAACAGAAACTACAAGAGCTTTAGCAGAACAAGAAGATATATTCTGTGCTACACAAATGGCAAAAAATGCAGGATATAAAACAGCATCAAAAGCTATTTCTGATGCAGAAACTGCAAAGAAAGAGGTAGATGCTTTATTCGTTAAATTATGGAACAATGGTGTATCTACAAAAGATGATGTTACTATGTACTTAACACCTTGGTTCTATATGTTATTCCAAAATAAATTAATAGAACTAAAGACAAATAATGATGATTTAATTGCAAAAGGTGTATTAGGAT
>CALXNI010000055.1 GCA_944389715.1 uncultured Clostridia bacterium
ATTACCTTGTTTTGCTAAATTTTTTTTTTTTTTTTCATATTTATTTTCAATATTAAAGTTTTTTAATATTTTTGAATTTCCTACAATTATTTTTTTATCATTTACTATTTCTACAATACCATATTTACTAACTTTTTCAAATTCTTTTACTTCTACTGCTTTTATTTTATTTTCTTCTAAATAATCTGTAAATGCTTTTCCAATTGGATGGGTTGACTTGCTTTCAACACTTCCTACTATTTGTAACAATTCATCATTTTTCATATTGCTATAATTTTTAATTTGAGAGATTTTTAATGTACCATATGTTAATGTACCCGTTTTGTCAAATACTATTGTGTCAATTTTTTGAGCGTTTTCTAGTACTTCACTCTTTTTTACTAATATCCCATTACTAGCACACAAGCCTTCTGACACTACAATTGCAAGAGGAGTTGCTAATCCCAAACTACAAGGGCAAGCTACAACTAATATCGTTACAAATACTGTTATACTACTTGCAAAATTATATCCAAAAATTAAATATCCAAATAAACTTAAAATCGCAATCGCTATAACTATTGGTACAAAATAGCTAGAAACTTTATCTGCTACTTTTGCAATTGGTGCTTTTGTATTACTTGCTTCTACTACCAATTTTACTATTTCTGATATTGTTGATTCTCTTCCGATTTTTTCTGCTCTGTACTCTATATATCCATCATAATTCATACTTCCTGCAATTACTTTATCTCCTACTGTTTTATTTGCAGGTTTACTTTCTCCTGTTATAAAGGATTCATTTAAATGTGCTTTACCCTCGATTATTTCTCCATCAACAGAAATTCTTTCTCCTGGTCTACTAATTACAATATCACCTTTTTTTACTTCATCAATTGTTACAACTTTTTCTTTGCCATTTATCTTTATAGTTGCCTGCTCTGGAGTTATTTTTACAAGTTTTTGAATAGCCTCTTTAGTCTTATCTTTACTTATGCCATCTAAGTATCTTCCTAGTTTTACAAAGTATATAACCATTGCAACTGATTCAAAATATAAATTATGAAGGCTAGATGTATCTCCATTTATAATTAATATCATGCTATATATACTATATAAAAAGCTACTTAATACTCCTATACCAACTAATGTATCCATATTTGGAGTTCTGTGTATTAAATTTTTATACCCATTTTTTAAAATATCAAACCCATAAATAATAAATAGAATTGAAAAAATAAATAAACAAATTGTATATCCAATAGGATTTTTGCTCATATCTATAAAGCTAAATGTTGGTAAATTAATCATATGTCCCATTGCTATATACATGAATATTACTGCAAGTACTGTAAATATAATAAATTTAATTTTTTCCTTTTTATTTTTTCCTTCTATTTTTATTTCTTTAAATTCACCAAGACTTTTAAATCCTGCTTTTTTTACAAACTCATTTAGTTTTTCAATATTTAAAATTTTTTCATCATACTCGATGCTTGCATTTGCCATAACCAAATTAACTGACGCTTGTTTAATTCCCTCTTGCTTATTTAAATATTTTTCAAGCCCATTTGAGCAAGCACTACAAGTCATTCCTTCTATTGATAAAACAATTTTTTTCATATTAATCTTCCTTTACTACTTCAAATCCAATATCATCAATAGTTTCTTCTAGCATTTTGTTTGTAACCTTTTCGTCAGCAGTAACTTTTACTATTCCTGTCTCAAAGCTTGCTTCAACATTTTCTACACCTTCTATTTCACCTAAGGCGTTTTTTACTCTGTTTTCACATCCTCCACAAACCATTCCTTTTACTTTTATTATTGATTCTTTCATTTTAAAACCTCCTCATAAATTTATTTTATATTTTTTATTCTTAAAGCTCTTAAAGCATTTAATATCGCAATTATAGAAACTCCAACATCTGCAAATACAGCTTGCCACATTGTAGATAATCCAAACGCTGCTAGTATTAACACTAAGATTTTAACCGAGATTGCAAACACAATATTTTGTTTAACAATTCTCATAGTCTTTTTAGATAATTTTATAGATTTTATTATTTTTGAAGGTTCATCTGTCATAATTACTATATCAGCAGCTTCAATTGCACTATCTGCGCCAAGTCCTCCCATTGCAATGCCTATATCTGCTAATGTTAGAACTGGTGCATCATTAATACCATCTCCTATAAACGCTAATTTCCCTTTCTGTGATTTTGTTTTTAATAATTCTTCTACTCTTTGTACTTTATCTGCTGGTAATAACTCTGCATACACTTTATCTATTCCAAGTTCTTTTGCAACACTTTCTCCAACTTCTTTTTTATCTCCTGTTAGCATTACTGTTTGTTTAATATTATTTTTCTTTAAGCTTTCTATCGTAAGTTTTGCATCCTCTTTTATTTTGTCTGAAATTAATATATATCCTGCATATTTTTCTTCTATTGTAACATATATAATAGTACCAATTTCATTACATTTTTCAAAATTAATTTGTTTTTCTTGCATTAACTTTTCGTTTCCTACTAAAACATTTTGCTCTCCAATTTTTGCAACAATACCTCTTCCAGATAATTCTTCGTAATTTATGATTTGTTTTTCATCAATTTCTTCATTATATGCTTGTTTTATAGATTTAGAAATTGGATGATTAGAATAATTCTCTGCATATGCTGCTACTTTTAATAACTCATACCTTGAGACTCCAACAGGATTTACTTTTTGTACTTCAAAAACTCCTTCTGTTAATGTTCCTGTTTTATCAAATACCGCTATTTCTGTATTAGATAAAGCCTCTAAATAATTACTTCCTTTTACTAGAACACCCATTTTAGATGCCCCACCAATTCCTCCAAAGAAGCTTAAAGGTATTGATATTACTAATGCACATGGACATGATACAACCAAGAAAGATAATGCTCTATAAAGCCAATCAGAAAATTCGGCTCCACTTATTACAAGTGGTGGAATTACCGCAAGTATTAATGCAATTATAACAACTATTGGTGTGTAATATTTGGCAAATTTTGTTATGAAATTTTCTGATTTAGACTTCTTGCTACTAGCATTTTCTACCAAATCTAATATTTTACTAACAGTAGATTCTCCGTATTCTTTTTTTACTTCTATTTTTATAACACCATTTATATTAATACATCCACTAAGCACCTCATCTCCTTCTGATGCTCCTTTAGGCATTGCTTCTCCTGTTAGTGCTTTTGTATCTAATGTTGTTTTTCCTTCTACAATAATTCCATCTAATGGAATCTTTTCTCCTGGTTTTACTATTATTGTTTCCCCTATTTTTACGTCGTCTGGACTTACCTTTTCTATTTTATCATTTCTATAAACATTTGCAAAGTCTGGTCTAATATCCATTAAACTTGCTATAGATTTTCTCGATTTATCTACAGCATAGCTTTGGAATAGTTCTCCTATTTGATAAAATAGCATTACAGCAACAGCTTCTGGGAATTCTCCTATTCCAAAGGCTCCTAGTGTTGCAACCGCCATTAAAAAATTCTCATCAAAAACTTTACCCCTAAATATATTTCTTATTGCCTTTTTTAATATTTCAAATCCTACAATAATATAACTAACAATAAATATCCCCTTATTTATTAATTCATTCTCAAAATTTATAAGCATAGCAAATAAATATAATATTAATGCCACCATTATTTTAATAGTCTTCTTTTTCATAGCAAAATTTCCCCCTTATATTTTTTCAATGCTTACATCTGGTTCTTCTCTTTTAATGGTCTTTTTTAATTTTTTTAATATTTCCTCTTCATTATTCTCATCATACTCTAATTCCATCTTTTCTGTCATGAAGTTTATATTTGCGCTATTTATTGCTTCTATTTTTTGAATTGCTCTTTCTAGTTCTGCCGCACAATTTGCACAATCTAATCCTTTGATTTTAAATTTAACATTCATTTTTAATCCTCCTAAATTTTATTCTCAGTTTCATTTTTATGCTCAATGTGTTCAATACCTACTTCAAACACCTGTTTAATATGTTCATCATCTAATGTATAGTAAACTTCTTTTCCATCTCTTCTACTTTTTACAATTCCGCTTTTCTTTAAAGTTGCAAGTTGATGAGAAATAGAAGATTTAGTCATTCCAAGTACATTTGCAATGTCACATACGCACATTTCATTTTGGTCCAATGCAAATAATATTTTAGTTCTTGTTGGATCACCTATTATTTTAAAAAACTCTGCTAAATTATCAAACAAGCTTTGTTTTGGCATTTTTTTTAGTGTATTATCAACAACATCTTGGTGAATTATATTGCAATCACACATAAATTCATTAATAGACATATATAAATTCTCCTTTCTGTTAATGGTTGAATAATTGTTCAACTATTTCTTTTACTATATTATAGTTGAATACATATTCAATTGTCAATGTTTTTTAAAAATTTCTTTAAATTTTTATTAAGATAAATTGTAATTTGTTGTATAGAGATTAGAGGTTAGAGGTTGGAGATTAGAATTTAAAAATGTAGGGACGGCAATCTGCCGTCCGAAAAATACGAAATTTATTGCAAATGTTGTAGGGGCGATTTTAA
>CALXNI010000056.1 GCA_944389715.1 uncultured Clostridia bacterium
CTGGTTTTTTGTATAAGAATATTCCATATACGAATCCCATTAATGCTGCGCTAATTGTAAATCCCGGAAAATATGCACCAAACGGAAAAAGTATTGCTCCTATTAAATCTCCGAAGTCCTGCAATTACTGCTGCATATTTAGGTCCGCAAATAGATTGCTGCAAGCATCATTGGGATAAAGCTAAAGCTGATTACTAAAAGTGGTGTTTTAACAGATAAAAATCTTGATAGAATAAGCAAAATGCTTAAAAGCATTGCTGATAAAATAATTTTTTTACTTTTTGTTAGACTTAATTTTGTCATAATAAAAAGCCCCCTATCTTCTAATTTGGAGCTTCCACGTTAAATAAAGATTAGTTCTTTGTTTAATAGCGGAATGCGAAAATAAGTCAGCAAAGCCGATTGGCTTTTTCGTTTACTAACAACTTCCCGTTTAGTAACACTTAACTACTTATTTCCTACTCTATTTTGTCTAATTTTATCAAAAAAAATTTTATTTTTCAATAGGTTATCTTTTATTTAAGCATTTTCTTCGAAGAGCGGGTCGCCGAGGACAGCGACCCCTACATTTTCTCTACGTTTTTAATTTTGGTATGAACAGTAACACATTTTAGACTAAAATTATAATTTGTAATGTTAAATACAAATTATAGCAGTTCCTTCGAAGAGCGGACGACCACAGGTCGCCCCTACAAACATTTTCAATTATTTTGTCTTTTTCGTGAGGCAGATTGCCGACCCCCTGCAATGTCTTTTCTAAAATTCTAAAGGGCGGAAATGGATTCCGCCCCTACAATTTACATTAACTTTATTAATCTACTTGTTCCTAATCTATCTGCGCCTAAGTTTATAAATTCTTGTGCATCTTCAAAAGATTTTATTCCTCCAGCAGCTTTTATTTTTACATTAGTTCCTATTAAATTTTCTTTAAATAATTTAATATCTTCAAATGTTGCACCCATGCTCGAAAACCCTGTTGATGTTTTTATAAAATCTGCACCAGATTCTTTAACTATTTTGCACATTTTAATCTTTTCTTCTTCTGTTAATAAACATGTTTCAATTATAACTTTTAAAATGTGATTTCCACATGTTTTTTTAATTTCTTTTATTTCATTTTCTATATAATCATATTTTTTATCTTTTAGAAATCCTATGTTTATAACCATATCTATTTCGTCTGCACCATCTTTTAATGCTTTTTTAGTTTCATAAACTTTTACATCTGTAGTATTATATCCATTAGGAAAACCTATTACCGTACAAATTTTTAGTTTATCTCCCACATATTTTTTTGCTTGTTCTACATAGCATGGAGGTATACATGCAGATGCTGCATTATACTTTATTGCTTCATCACATATTTTTTGAATATCATCCCACGTAGCTGTTTGGTTTAAATTTGTATGGTCTACTTTTTTTAATATTTCTTCTTTTTCCATTCTAAATTCCTCCACTTAAATTATATTAAATTTTTATTTCTTAATCTTAAAGTGTTTGCAATAACAGTTAAACTACTTAGCACCATTGCAAGGCTTGCTATCATTGGATTAATAGATATTCCTAATGGTTTTAATAGTCCCATTGCTATTGGAATCATTAATACATTATAGAAAAATGCCCAAAATAGATTTTGTTTTATAATTCTAATTACTTTTTTACTAATGTTTATTAATTTTAATATGCTACTTAAGTTGTTGCTTGTAAGTATAACGTCTGAAGAATCCATTGCTATATCAGTACCATTTTTTACGCTTAATCCTATGTCTGCTGTTGCTAAAGCTGGACTATCATTCATTCCATCTCCACACATCATAACGTTTTTATTTTCATTCTTTAAATCTTTTATAACCTTAGTTTTTTCTGATGGTAATACATTAGATATAACCTTTGTTATACCTATATCTTTTGCAACTTTTTCTGCTGTTTCTTTATTATCTCCTGTTAGCATTATTGTATCAATTTTTCTTTTGTTTAATTCTTGTATTACTTCTTTTGCATTACCTCTTATTATATCATTTACTCCAATTAAAGCTATAATTTCATTTTCGTTAGCTACATATACTATGCTATTACCATGCTTTGCTAAATTTCTTTCGTCTTTTTCATAGTTATTTTCAATATTAAAGTTTTTTAATATTTTTGAACTTCCTACAATTATTTTTTTATCATTTACTATTCCTACAATACCATATCCACTAACATTTTCAAATTCTTTTACTTCTACTGCTTTTATTTTATTTTCTTCTAAATAATCTGTAAATGCTTTTCCAATTGGATGGGTTGACTTGCTTTCAATACTTCCTACTATTTGTAACAATTCATCATTTTTCATATTGCTATAATTTTTAATTTCAGAGATTTTTAATGTACCATATGTTAATGTACCAGTTTTGTCAAATACTATTGTATCAATTTTTTGAGCGTTTTCTAGTACTTCACTCTTCTTTACTAATATCCCATTACTAGCACACAAACCCTCTGACACCACAATTGCGAGGGGTGTTGCAAGTCCTAAACTACAAGGGCAAGCAACAACTAATATTGTTACAAATACTGTTATACTACTTGCAAAATTATATCCAAAAATTAAATATCCAAATAAACTTAAGATTGCAATGGCTATAACTATTGGTACAAAATAGCTAGAAACTTTATCTGCTACTTTTGCAATTGGTGCTTTTGTATTACTTGCTTCTACTACCAATTTTACTATTTCTGATATTGTTGATTCTCTT
>CALXNI010000057.1 GCA_944389715.1 uncultured Clostridia bacterium
GGTAAAAAATGGAAATGAGAGATATAAACAATAAACACAATTTTAAAGACGATATTATAGAAATTGAAGTTGGTCCAGATGGTGAGTTCGATGAAAAAACTGCAAAATTTATATTAGAAAAAGTGCAAGAAACGGTAGATGAAGATATTTGGTATACAGAAGAAGAAGCTAATAGATTGCTATTTAAAATGATTGACGAGACAAAAAAATGTATAGGATTAGACGTACAAAGCAAGCTAATATAGACTTGTACAGGATATATACGTATATATTATTTGATTTAGCAAATCCAATAGCTGCTGATAATTTTATAAGCCGAATTCTAAAATCAATTTCAAATCTAGAATATTTTCCATATATGGGAAAGAAAATTTCAAATTCAAATGTTAGATACATTTATTTCAAAAATTATTTAATAATCTATTCAGTTAAAAATCAAAACGTTGAGATCCAACGAATATTTCATAAAAGACAAAATTTTAAAAATGTAATTTAAAAATGTAATTTAAAAAATATATACAAAAATTAACATTTATGCTATACTTTTTAATAGTTATTACAAAATAAGAGGTAGTATATGGAGAATATTGTTTATATTATATTTTTAATTGCAACAATTATATTATTTAAAATTATATTTAAAATAAATTTAAAAAAAGCAAAAAGTATGCAAAAAAATAAAGAAGCAGAAAAAATAACAGATAAATTTCCAGATAATGTTGAAATTGCAAAAGAAATGCTAAGTTTGCTTGGAAATAATGGAGTAAAGATAGAGGAAGCAAAAAATACTCAAACTAGTTTATACATAGCAATAACTAATAAGATTTCAATAGCAGATATGAAAAACAACTATGCAAGAATACAAACTATTGCACATGAGTGCCTGCATTCTTGCCAAGATAGAACCTTGCTCTTATTTAACTTTATATTCTCAAATATAAATATAATATATTTTTTAGTAATTACAATACTTACAATATTTAAAGTAATAAACAATCAAATGCTCCAAATAGCAATACTTATGCTATTTACTTTAATTCAATTTGCTGTAAGAAGCTTTTTAGAAATAGATGCAATGACAAGAGCAAAATATTTAGCAAAAGAATACATGGAAATAAAAAAATTATGTACAGATGAAGAAAAAGAAAAATTATTAAAAGAATATGATAAAATAAATAAAGTAGGAATTCCGTTTGTGGTAGACAATTTGTTAACAAGTGGATTAATAAGAGTTTTAATTTATGCGATAATTTCATTAGTTGTGTAAATTGTAATTTGAATGTGAAGTGAGAAGTGGGATGTGGGAAGTGTGGAATCAGGGTAAGCCTTACGTAGTCTATCCCTAAAAGCACACCTCACACTTCGCACCTCTCACATCACAACAACAAATTCAGGAGGCAAAAATGCTTAAAAAAATGTGGTTACATTTTAAACTAATAACAAAACATAAATGGATAGTATTTAAACTATGCTCAAAAGTAGGATTAATATGGAGAGGTTTAGTACATGATTTATCTAAATATAGTCCTACAGAATTTTTTGAGAGTAGCAAATACTATGTAGGGCATAAAAGTCCAATACAGGTTGCAAGGCAAGAACGCGTTTACTCTGCAGCATGGTTACACCATAAAGGTAGAAATAAACATCACGAAGAGTATTGGTATGATTTTAATGCACCAGTAAAAGCACCTGTTATCCCATATAAATATACAGTAGAAATGTTATGCGATAATTTAGCAGCAGGAATTGTATACAAAGGAAAAGACTTTACAAATGATTACCCATTATGGTATTGGAAAAATATAAAGAACAAAGATGTATTTCATCCTAAAATGGTAGAATTTTTTGATGATGTTTTTGAAGAAATAAGCAAAAAGGGAATAGATGCAGTATTAAAAAAAGAAATTCTAAAAGAGAAATATAATAAATATTGTAGATAGATTTATAATAAAAATTGTAATTCATTGTTTAGAGATTAGAGGTTAGAGGTTGGAGATTAGAATTTAAAAATGTAGGGACGGCAATCTGCCGTCCGAAAAATACGAAATTAATTGCAAACGTTGTAGGGGTCGACGTCCCCGGCGACCCGTGTTGAATTAATGATTATCGGGCTGTCGATGACGCCAGCCCCTACACAATAAAGAACCAATTTAATCATACAAATTACAATTTTATATAATAGTTTATAGTAAAGGAGAAATTTATGCAAGACAAACAAAAATATATTAGGAATTTTAGTATTATAGCACATATAGACCATGGAAAATCAACTCTTGCGGATAGATTAATAGAAAAAACAGGACTTCTTTCTTCAAGAGAAATGGAAAGTCAAGTATTAGACAATATGGATTTGGAAAGAGAACGTGGAATTACAATAAAAGCACAAGCTGTAAGGATGCTATATAAAGCAAGTGACGGAAATGAATATATATTTAATTTAATAGATACACCAGGACATGTAGATTTTAATTACGAAGTTTCTAAAAGTCTAGCTGCATGTGAAGGGGCAATTTTAGTAGTAGACGCAAGTCAGGGAGTAGAAGCTCAAACTCTTGCAAATGTATATTTGGCGCTAGATAATAATCTAGAAATTTTGCCAGTTATAAATAAAGTGGATCTTCCAAATGCAAGACCAGATGAAATAAAAAAAGAGATAGAAGACATAATAGGAATACCAGCTAATTCCGCACCATGTATATCAGCAAAAACTGGCCTAAATATAGAGGAAGTATTAGAAAGAATAGTTACAGATTTTCCAGCACCAGTAGGAGATGAAACAAAACCTTTAAAATGTTTAATATTTGATTCTTTTTATGATAACTACAAAGGAGCATTAAGCTATATTAGAGTGGTAGAGGGGACTGTAAAAACAGGTGACGAGATATTATTTATGGCTACAAATAAAAAGTTTGTAGTTTCTGAACTTGGCTACTTAGAACCAGGAACTAGTGTTCCAGCAGATAAATTAAGTGCAGGAGAAGTTCGGATATATTGCAGCAAGTGTAAAAAATGTATCAGACCTTCATGTTGGAGATACAATAACTAATGCTGAGAATCCTGCAAAACAACCACTTCCAGGGTATAAAAAAGCAAATTCAATGGTATACTGTGGGCTATATCCACTAGATGGAGGAGATTACGAAAACTTAAAAACAGCTTTAGAAAAATTAAAATTAAATGATGCAGCACTAGAATATGAACCAGAAACATCTATTGCATTAGGTTTTGGATTTAGATGTGGATTCTTGGGACTATTGCATTTAGAAATTGTACAAGAAAGATTAGAAAGAGAATTTGATTTGAATTTAATTACAACAGCTCCATCAGTTATATATAAAGTACATAAACAAACAGGAGAAGTAATTGAACTATATAACCCTGTTGATTTACCACCCGTACAAGAAATAAGTTATATAGAAGAACCAATAGTAAAAGCAGAAATTATGCTTCCAAAAGAATTTGTAGGTAATGTAATGGAAATATGCCAAGAAAGAAGAGGTACATATTTAGATATGAAATATTTAGACAGTACAAGAGTAACACTTGAATATGAACTTCCATTAAATGAAATAATATATGACTTCTTCGACACATTAAAATCAAAAACTAAAGGTTATGCATCATTTGACTACGAATTTAAAGAATATAGAAGGTCAGATTTAGTAAAACTAGATATACATATAAATAACGAACCAGTTGATGCTTTATCATTTATTGTACATAAAGATACGGCATATGCAAGAGGTAGAAAAATGGCAGAAAAACTAAAAACTGTAATTCCAAGACAGCTATTTGAAATACCAATTCAGGCCGTAGTAGGTGGAAAAATAATTGCAAGAGAAACAATATCTGCATTGAGAAAAGATGTGCTTGCAAAATGTTATGGTGGAGATATTACTAGAAAGAAAAAACTGCTTGAAAAGCAGAAAAAAGGTAAAAAGAAAATGAGACAAATAGGAAATGTAGAAATACCACAAGAGGCATTTTTAAGCGTATTGAAACTAGATGAAGAATAATGTTTTAATGTTGCATGGAAAAGGAAAAAAATATATTTGCTTAATGATATCTATGAACCATATAAAGAAGAATTAAATGCATGGGGAGCAATCTCATTAAAAGGCAATTTAAATGAATTAAAATAAATTAATAATAAGGAGAATTAAGAGTGAAAACGAAAAGAAAAATATTGTCAATATAACAAATATATGATATAATACTATTCAAAGGGAGATGATAACATGGAAAAAGAAGAGGGCTTAAGCGAATTTATGAAGTTCGCATATAAGTGTAACAAAGTAAAAGAGTTAGACGAAGCATTTGACGAGTATCCAGTAGAAGAAGTATTTAAAATTGGAAAAGTAGACAAAAACAAAATAGAAGAATACAAAAATAGTTTCTATGAAATTAATAATAAGGAGAATTAAAAGTGAAAAGTGAAAAGATAAAAGGGAAAAGTACATACAATCAGGAGTTGTCTGACCAAATAGAGGGGAGAAATAGTGTTATAGAGTTATTAGAGTCTGATAGAGATATTAATAAAATCTTGATTGCTAAAGGAGAAAGACATGGTTCCATTAATAAAATAATTTCAATTGCAAAACAAAGAAAAATAGTTATTGCAGAAGTAGAAAGACAAAAGCTAAATGCAATATCTAAAACAGATAACCATCAAGGAGTAATAGCTATTGTTCCTCCATTTAATTATTCAAGTGTAGATGATATCTTAAATGAAGCAAAGCAAAAAAAGGAAGATTTATTTATATTAATATTAGATGGAATAGAAGATCCACATAACTTAGGCTCAATAATTAGAACAGCAGAAACAGCAGGGGTTCATGGAGTTATAATTCCAAAAAGAAGAGCTGCTTCAGTAAATGCTACAGTTTCTAAAGTATCAAGTGGGGCAGTAGAACACGTAAAAATTGCAAGAGTAAACAATTTAAACGAAACAATAAAATATTTAAAAGAACAAGGATTATGGATTTGCGGAACAGATGGAGAAGCAAAAACATATTATTACAACCAAGATTTAAAAGGCCCAATTGCAATAGTAATAGGAAGCGAAGGATTTGGAATGAGTAAGCTAGTAAAAGAAAATTGTGATTTTTTAGTAAAAATTCCAATGAAGGGAAAAATAACATCACTTAATGCTTCTGTATCAGCAGGAATTGTTACTTATGAAGTTGTAAAACAAAGAGATTTATAAATTATGGACAGCTGTGTTAAAAAGGGAGGAAATTATGAACGAATATATGAAAGTGGCAAATGATTTGGCAGAAAAAAATAATTCAAGTAACTTAGGTGGACCATTTGGAGCAGTTGTAGTTAAAGATAAACAAATTATAGGCAAGGGAAGTAATTGTGTAGTAGGAAATAATGACCCAACAGCACATGCTGAAATAATGGCAATTAGAAATGCATGCATGGAATTAAACACTTTTGACTTAAGAGGTTGTGAGATATATACTAGTTGCTACCCATGTCCAATGTGCTTATCTGCAATAATTTGGTCAAACATAAAAAAAGTATATTATGGCAATACAAAAGAAGATGTAGCAGAAATTGGGTTTAGAGATGACATGATATATAAATATATAGAGAATTTATCAAAAAATGATAAAAAAAATAAAGAGATTATAGAAATGATTCCAATAGATAGAGAAGAAACTATTAAGATATTTAATGAATTTAAGAATAAAGAAGACAAAGTAATTTATTAACAAATTTTCCTTTAAATATTGACAAATTAATAATAAAAAGATATACTATTATAGTTCATAAAAAAATAATAGAATAGATATATAGATATCTTTGATTAGCAAGGAGGGAATAATAATGGCACAACCAAAAAGAAGATGGTCAAAACAAAGAACACATTTAAAAAGATCAACATGGAAATTAGAAAAACCAACTATTGCAACATGTAAGCATTGTGGTGAACCAGTAATGCCACACAGAGTTTGCGATAATTGTGGATATTATGATGGAAAAGAAATAATAGCAAAAAAAGATGCCTAAACAAAAGGCATTTTTTTTATGAACTTTTTGCTCGGAGCAATTTTTCCCGTTTTTTTGGAAACTTTTCGCTCCGAGCAATTTTTCCATAAATTCATTTTCTTGACTAAATTGTTTTATTGATATAAAATATCATAAGAATAAATATAAAGGGTGAAAAAAATGTCAAAGCCAATGGTTGCAATAATTGGAAAACCCAATGTTGGAAAATCAACGTTTTTTAATTATATAATAGGAAAAAGATTATCAATTGTAGAGGACATGCCGGGGGTTACAAGAGATAGAGTATATGGAGAAGCAAATTGGAGAGGAAGAAATTTTACTTTAATTGATACAGGTGGAATTGAACCTAAATCAAACGATGTAATTTTATCTCAGATGAAAACACAAGCAAACATTGCAATAAATTTAGCAGATGTAATAATATTTTTAACGGATATAAAACAAGGTGTAACAGCTGCAGATCAAGAAATAGCACTAATGCTTAAAAAATCAAAAAAGAAAGTAGTATTAGTTTGTAATAAAGCTGATAACTTTGGAAAAACAAGTGATGATATTTATGAATTTTATAATTTAGGACTTGGAGATCCATATCCAGTTTCATCAACAAATGCATTAGGTATAGGAGATGTATTAGATGCAATATATGAAGAACTACCTCCAAAAGATGAAAACGAAGAAGATGATGAAATTATAAATGTTGCAGTAATAGGAAAACCTAATGTTGGAAAATCTTCTTTAGTAAACAAAATATTAGGAGAAGAAAGAGTAATAGTTAGTAATGTTGCAGGAACAACTCGTGATGCCATAGATTCATATTTTGAAAATAATAAAGGAAAATATAATTTTATAGATACTGCAGGAATTAGAAAAAAGAATAAAGTATCAGAAAGCATAGAAAAATTTAGTATAATGAGATCATTACTTGCAATAGAAAGAGCAGATGTATGCTTAATGCTTATCGATGCAACTGAGCGGGGTTACAGAACAAGATACCAAAATTGCAGGAGAGGCACATGAGGCAGGCAAAGGAATAATAATTGTAATAAATAAGTGGGATGAAATAGTAAAAGAAACAGGAACATTAGAAAAATATAAAAAAGAAGTGTATAACAAACTAGGATATTTGACTTATGCACCAATGCTATTTATATCAGCAAAAACAGGACAAAGGGTAGATAAGCTTTTTGAATTAATAAATAAAGTAGCAGCAAATAATACTATGAGAATTTCAACATCAATGTTAAATCAAGTTATAAATGAAGCAATAGCAGTTGTACAACCACCAACAGACAAGGGAAGAAGACTTAAAATATTATATGCTACTCAAGCTAGTACCAAACCTCCAACATTTGTTATATTTGTAAATAATAAATCATTATTTCATTTTTCATATGAAAGATATTTAATAAATCAAATAAGATCAAATTTTGGATTAGAGGGAACACCAATAAGAGTTATATCAAGAGAAAAAGGAGAACAGGGACTGTCCTAAATTTTTCAAAGAAAATTCTAGGGACTGTCCCCTAGATGCAATTCAACATAAGTTGTGAAAGGATAACTAAGATAAAATTTAAGATATTAATTGTTCTAGAATAGGAGAGGATAGTTATGACAATATATATTCTAATTTCAATAATAGCATATTTTTTAGGAAGTGTTAGTTTTTCGGTTATATTTAGCAGAAAATTTGCAGGATTTGATGTAAGGGAAAAAGGAAGTAAAAATGCTGGAGCAACAAACGTACTTAGAACTGCAGGAACAAAAATAGCATTATTAACATTAGTATGTGACATATTAAAAGGTGTTATAGCAATTGTAATTGCTATAATAGCAGGAAAAATATGGGGAGATGTTAATATAGAAATATTAAAATATCTAGCGGGATTTTTTGCAATACTTGGACATACATTCCCAATATTTTTTGAATTTAGAGGTGGAAAAGGAGTTGCAACAGCACTAGGAGTTTTAATAACTTTAAATTGGAAAATTGGACTAATTTGCTTAATAT
>CALXNI010000058.1 GCA_944389715.1 uncultured Clostridia bacterium
ATTTAAATCTGTAGGGGTCGCACCCCTGGGCGACCCTTAAATATTGATATGCGGGTCGCCGTGGGCGGCGACCCCTACAACGTTTGCAATTATTTTGTTTTGGGCGGACACAAGGCCCGCCCCTACACCGTCTGCAATTAATTTTGTTTTTTTCGGACGGCAGATTGCCGTCCCTACATTTTTAAATTCTAATCTCCAACCTCTAACCTCTAATCTCTAAAAAACAAACTACAATTTGTTTATTTATTATAATATAAATATATAATTCTTGTCAAAATATTTAATCTAGTGTATAATATACTATACATGCACTTATAGCTCAGTAGGATAGAGCGCTCCCCTCCTAAGGGAGAGGCCGCTGGTTCGAATCCAGCTAAGTGCACCATAGCTAAAAATAAAGAGTGAATAGAGGAAATGCTAGAAAAAGAAAAATTTATGAAAGAAGCCTTAAAAGAAGCAAAAAAGGCATATAAGAAAGAGGAAATACCTGTAGGTGCAATTATTGTTAAAAATGGAGAAGTAATTGCAAGAGCCCATAATTTAAAAGAGTCAAAAAACAGTAGTATTTCTCATGCAGAAATATTAGCAATTGAAAAGGCCAATAAAAAATTGAATGCATGGAGATTAGAAAATTGTGAGATGTATATAACACTGGAGCCATGTATGATGTGTATGGGAGCAATTATTAATTCTAGAATAAAAAAGATATATATTGGTACACTTGATTATAAAACAGGAGCATGTGAGTCTGTAATCAATATAAAAAATTATAAATTTAACCATGTAGTTGAAATAGAAACAGGAATATTAAAAGAAGAATGTGAATATATTTTAAAAGATTTTTTTAAAATGTTAAGAGCAAAGAAACGGAGGAAAAAATGAAACGAAGTAGTTTCTCTAAAAAAAGGATAATACATTTTTATGTTGTTATATTCATATTAATAATGATAATAATAATTGCAGGACTGCTTATGTTTAAATATCATGTAGAAGGTGAAAAAAATTTACCTTTTAACATAAAAAAAATTAATATTGTAAGCACAGCAGAATCAAACATTACTCAAGATGAAGAAGGTGTTTGGAATGCAGGAATATTACAAAAAAATGATGTGTTTTTTACAATTGAAAAAAATAATGATTATAAAAAAGAGGATGCTATAAAAAAAGTAAGCTTTGAAAATTTTCAAATAATAAAAGCAAATGAAAATATGATAGTAGATATCTATAGACCAACTACATCTGTGAATACATATAGTTATACAGATGAATATAAAATACAGAATTCATTAGAATATTTGGGGGGACTTGCTACAAATACAGAAACCTTGCAAATTAATAATCAAGGAGGATTAATAGGATTTAGTATTACTGCAGATAATATAGGAGAATACATTTTTTCGGAAAATGAAAAGGTACCTAGTGATGGAACTTTACTTGCTAAAGCAGGTATTAGTTCAGAAGATATAACATTTCAAGTGTCTTTTGATTTAATAATAGAAACAGAATCTGACAATAGATTTAAGGCAAATATAATTTTTGATTTGCCTACTGGTAATATATTAGAAGAAGGAGTAGGTACTTTAGAAGATACAGAATTAAATAATATTATATTTAAGAGATTTTAAATAGATAAATTGTAATTTGTTGTCTAGAGATTAGAGGTTAGAGGTTGGAGATTAGAATTTAAAAATGTAGGAACGGCAATCTGCCGTCCGAAAAACACAAAATTTATTGCAAACGTTGTAGGGGTCGACGTCCCCGGCGACCCGTGTTGAATTAATGATTATCGGGCTGTCGAGGACGCCAGCCCCTACACAATAAAGAACCAATTTAATCATACAAATTCCAATTTATCTTACTGATTTTATTAAAATTCTCTTGATTATATCAAAATAAAATTATATAATCTAAAAGCAAAGGTAATAAGTTAACTTTTGTATGGAGAGTAGCTCAATAGAAACCTATGAACCTCGTCAGGTCCGGAAGGAAGCAGCGATAAATAGTTTATTTCTATGTGGGATACTTTCCATAGAGAAGTTAACTTAAAATTTAAAGGGGGAAAAATGGCATATACAGCTTTATATAGAAAATTTAGGCCATTAAATTTTAATGAAATGGTTGGACAAGAACATATTACAACAACACTAAAAAGGCAGATAATGGCTGGAAGAGTGGGACATGCATATCTTTTTAATGGAGGAAGAGGAACAGGCAAGACCTCTGCTGCAAAAATTTTAGCAAGGGCTGTAAATTGTTTGAATTCACATGATGGGGAACCATGCAACGAATGTGAAATATGCAGAGCAATACTTTCTGATTCACTTACAGATGTTGTAGAAATGGACGCTGCTTCTAATAATGGTGTAGAGGATATAAGAGCTATAAGGGAAGAAGTAAATTTTTTACCTACTCGTGCTAAATTTAGAGTATATATTATAGATGAGGTACATATGTTATCAACAGGAGCGTTTAATGCTCTACTTAAAACTTTAGAGGAACCACCAGAACATGTAAAATTTATATTAGCAACAACAGAGCCACAAAAATTACCTGCTACAATTCTTTCAAGATGTCAAAGATTTGACTTTAAAAGAATTTCTAATCAAGATATAATTAAAAGATTAAAAATAATTTGCAAGGATAGCAAAATAGACATAACAGATGAGGCATTAAAAATAATTGCAGTTTTGTCTGAAGGTGCAATGAGGGATGCTATTAGCATATTAGAAAGATGTACAGGAGAACAAAAGGGATTAATTGATGATAACATTGTAAGAGAATTGGTCGGCATTCCTAAAAAAGTACAAATTTATTCTATTGTTAAAGCAATTATTGAATCAAATGCAGATGAAGTAATCAACAATTCAAATATTATTATAAATGAAGGAAAGGATATTGATAATTTTTTGTGGGAATTAATAAAATATATTAAAGATGTATTAGTATATAAATCAAGTAAAAAATTAGAAATATATAACGAAGAAGAAAAAAATCAAATAGATCAATTAGCAGAAAAAGTTACTAAAGAAAGATTATTACATTTAATATATGAATTATCAGAGTTAGCTAATAATATAAAATGGTCATCGCAAAAAAATATAATATTTGAAGCGGGAATGATAAAAGCTTGCATGAGTTTAGAAGAGACAAATGTAATTCTTAATGTAGGAGAGGACAGAAGTCGTCCGCAAAATGAAAAACAAGAAAATAAAAAAGAAACGAATGCAAAACAAAATATAAACAATGTAGGGGCAAACGCCTCTGTCTACTCGCAAAAAAATACAAGTGAAATTAATTTAACTAAATCAAAATTAACAGGAGAAAGTATTCCATATTGGGATAATGTAATAAATAAAATAAAACAAAATGGAAAAATGGGGATATATGTTAATCTTATAGGAAGTAAAGCTAAAGAGATTAACGATATGACTATTGAAGTAGAGCTTGCTAATAAAAATTCATTTGCAAAACAAATTTTAGAAAGTCATGAAAATAAAACAGAGATAGAAAAAATTGCATCTATAGAAGCAGGGAAAACAATGAATGTAAGATTTGTAAGTGTAGAAGATAAAAAAAAAGTTGATTTGAAGGTTAACTCGTTGGAAAATATGATATCAAATTTAGATATTCCAATAAATATTATAGATGAATAGGAGGAAAAAGAAAATGTCAAAAAGAGGTGGATTCCCAGGTATGGGAGGATTTGGAGGAATGAATATTAATCAATTAATGAAAGAAGCCAAAAAAATGCAAGCAGATTTAGAAAAATCTCAAGAAGAATTGCAAGCAAAAGAATTTGAGGCAACAAGTGGTGGCGGAGCAATAAGTGTAAAAGTAGGAGGAAACAAAGAAATAAAAGAGATAAAAATAAGTAAAGATGTTGTAGATCCAGATGATGTAGAAATGTTACAAGATTTAATTTTAGCATGTGTAAACGAGGCTTTAAGAAAAGTAGATGCAGCTCAAACAGCTAGCATGGGTAAATTTAATATTCCAGGGATGATGTAATATGTCATACTATTCACCATCAATAGAAAAATTAATAGAGAGCTTTGAAAAACTTCCAAGTATTGGCCATAAAACTGCAGTAAGACTTGCTTTTCATATGTTGGATCTAAAAGAAGAGGACACAAAGGAATTTATAAATTCAATTATAAATGCAAAAAAAAATTTGAAGTATTGTAGTATATGCTATAATATTTCAGATACAGATCCATGCCCAATATGTGCTAGTCCTAAAAGAGATAGTTCAATAATATGTGTTGTAGAAGATGTAAGAGATATAATGGCAATGGAAAGGACACATGAGTTTAAAGGAGTATATCATGTACTACATGGAACAATATCTCCAATGAATGGAATTGGACCAGAAGATATAAAAATAAAAGAGCTTTTAAATCGCATTAGTAATCGGAAATATTAAAGAAATAATAATAGCTACAAATCCAAGAGTAGAAGGAGAGGCAACAGCAATTTATTTATCTAAAATAATAAAACCACTAGGAATAAAAGTAACAAGAATAGCACATGGAATTCCTGTTGGTGGAGATTTAGAATATACAGATGAGATAACTCTTAGCAAGGCACTAGAGGGAAGAAGGGAATTATGATATTTATTATGCATCTAGAGAAAGTATTGCTAAATTATCGCCTAGAGCCGTAAAAAATGCAGAAAGAATAGCTAAATCTTCTTTAGAAAAATCTTTACTAATGGCAATGGCAAGCGTACTAGATAATATAACTAATTCTTCGTTAGAAAAATCAGATAAACACATAAAAACACCTCTATTTATAATATATAATATAGAGTGTTTTTTATTATTAAATTATTTAGAAAAATTGTAATTTGTTGTTTAGAGATTAGAGATTAGATGTTGGAGATTAAAATTTAAAAATGTAGGGACGGCAATCTGCCGTCCGAAAAATACGAAATTTATTGCAAATGTTGTAGGGGCGGGCCTTGTGCCAGCCAGAAACAAAATAATTGCAAATGTTGTAGGGGTCGCCGCCCACGGCGACCCGCATATCAATATTTAAGGGTCGCCCAGGGGTGCGACCCCTACAGATTTTAAAATAAATTTTGTCATTCAAATTA
>CALXNI010000059.1 GCA_944389715.1 uncultured Clostridia bacterium
TACATTTTTTAAGTTCTTTCTGACGTTTTTTTGCTTGGTTTTCTCCAATTCTTCTTTTTTGAGTACGAATACTTCAAAGTATTCTCTTAAAGGAATTTATTGTTTATTTTTCAATGTGCTTTTGCGTCCTCATTTTTAGAGAACGTTCATTATTATACTACCCAAGTTTTTAAATGTCAACACTTTTTATAAATATTTTTAAATATTTTTGAGTATAAAAAAAATTAGCAATTTTACAGTTCTAAGATTAATTTTTAAAGTGTCCTAAATATTACTAATTTTATACTTTTAAGTTATAAAATATGTCTTCATATTTACTTGGTACATTCTTATAATACCATTTTCTTTATTTGTTGTCAACATAATTTTAAAATTATTTTTAGTTTTTTTGAAAGAAATGTTAATGTTCAGACCAAAATTATAATTAGTAATTTGCAATGTAGAATATTATAAATCTGTTAAAACACATCAATTTATGAAGCGACGAATGCGATTGGAGTGTTTGTGCAATTCTTAAGGAAAATTGAAGGAGGAAGCGGGAACCGAGAGGCTCGTTCAATTTTCCGCTAGAATTGCTAAAACATGTATTGAGCCGAGGAGCTGAATAAATTTATGTTTTTAACAGATTATAATTCATATTTTAGTAATTTCTTTGGAGAGCGGGCGATTAAAATCTCCCCTACAACGTTTGCAATTAATTTCTAACTTCCAACCTCTAACCTCTAATCTCTAAACAACAAATTCCAACTTATATAATTAAATGAAAATTTTGCTACGAGCTATTTCTTTTCTCTTATTAATATTATTGGTGTTAGTTCTTTTCCTTGTCCTGATGGATTGTCTTTAATTAATCCTTTTAATTCTTCTTTACTTAAAGTGATATCTGAGGAATATCCTAATACTTCTTGTCCTAGGTCGTTTGCATCTACAATCATGCAACTTATTCCTAATTTTTCTTTTATCTCATCACATACTCTTGATGGATTTTCTGGTATTTTTATCCCTATATCTCCATACTCTTTCCATACATGATCGTAAAACCCATCTAGCCCACTAACTTCTTGTCCAACAATTTTATAAAATACACCTTTTTTTCCAAATAATTTAGTAACTGCGCTAGCAACGCTTGCCCATAACACTTTTAATAATCCAACTGTGTCAATTGCATATTGCATTTTTATTGTTTCTCCTACCCCAATTCCTGCTTTTGTTTTTGATGCAAATTTTGATAAAAATTTTGCCCAAAATCCTATTTTTATGTCTTCTCTTTTAACAATTCTGTTTTGGCATAACGCAATTATTTTTTCGCTACTAGAAACTATATCTCCTTCTTCATATATTGGACTTACATACTCTTTAAATATATCTATGTAACTTTCTCCTTGTTTTATAAATCTAGTTTTTATTGCATGTCTTAAATATGTTTTGCCATTTACTTCAATTTCAACATTTTTTCCTTCATTAGCAAAGAATTCCATATTACTCACACCTTTTTTATTTTATTGTTTTATTATAATATAATTTTTTTAATTTAGCAATATTATTGAGTAAATTGTAATTTGTAGAACAGGGAAAAAGGGGTCAGAGCCCTATTTCCCTATTCTCAATTATTGTTTATTTAGATAAAATATCAATATTCCAATAGGGAAATAGGGCTCTGCCCCCTTTTTCCCTATTCTACAAATTACAATTTATATATACATTGCTGTTATTTTTTATTTTGGTTTGAATATATTTTATCAAGGAGAGATTTATGAGAACAAAGGGTTTGGATTTTAAACACAAAGAAGTAATTAACATTACAGATGGGAAAAGGCTTGGATTTGTTCAAGATGTTACTGCAGATTTGGAAAGCGGAATAATAACTTCTATAATCGTTCCTGGTAATAGTAGATTACTTAACATGTTTTCATCTAACAATGATATTGTTATTCCTTGGCAAAATATTAAATGTATTGGTGATGACGTTATTTTAGTTGAAATTTAAATTTTGGGTTTTTCGGACGGACTTGGGGTTTTTCGGACGGACTTAATTTAGACTTTTTTAAAAAGTCTAAATTAAGTCCGTCCGAAATACCCCAAGTCCGTCCGAAAAAAACCAAATTTCACTTATATAATTTTTTGATTCTTTCTATTGCACTTTTTTCTAGTCTTGAAACCTGAGCCTGTGATATCCCAATTTCCTCTGCTACTTCCATTTGTGTTCTGCCGTCAAAAAATCTTTTTGATATTATTGTTTTCTCTCTATTATTTAACTTTTTCATTGCCTCTGCTATTGTTATATTTTCAGCCCATAATTCATCTGTGTTTTTTGAATCTTTTATTTGATCCATTATATATATGCTTTCACTACCTTCATTATATATAGGTTCCTGCAAAGATAATGGGTCTTGTATTGCATCTAGGCTTACTACAATCTCTTCTTTTTCTACATTTAATTCCTTTGCAATTTGTTCTATAGTTGGTTCCTTTTGATTTTCTTTTGTTAATTTTTCTTTCGCTTGTAAGGCTTTATATGCTAAATCTCTCATTGATCTGCTTACTCTTATAGGATTATTATCTCTTAAATATCTTCTAATTTCTCCGTACTATCATTGGAACTGCATAAGTACTAAATTGTACATTTAATGTAATATCAAAATTATCTATTGCCTTTATTAGCCCCACACATCCTATTTGAAATAAGTCATCTGCATTTTCTCCGTCTTCCTCCAAATCTTTGTACTACGCTCAAGACTAATCTTAAGTTTCCTTTTATAAATATTTCCCTAGCTTCTTTATCTCCATTTTTTATTTTTTTTAAAAGTTCATTTTTTTCTTCATTTGATAGCACAGGTAATTTTGCTGTGTTTACTCCACAGATTTCTACCTTGTTTATCATGAAATAAGTTTCCTCCCTTTGAAGATTTTATTATTTGTATTATTTACAAAAAGAGGAAAAGTTATTCTTTTATAGTAAGTTTATTTTACACAAATATTTTCTTTAATATTTTCAAATTTTGCATCTCCAATTCCAGGAACATTTTTTATATCTTCTATTGTTTTAAATTCTCCATTTTCTTCCCTATAATTAATTATTTTTAACGCAATTGATGGTCCAATTCCAGATAAAGTTTCGAGTTCTGTTTGTTTTGCTGTATTTATATTTACTTTCGAAGTTTTTACTTCTCCTTCAACTATTACTTCATCTCCCGCTTCTTGTGTAATATATTCTTCTTCGTTTTCTTTATCGTTTACATTAGGTATATAAATTTTTTGTCCGTCTTTTACAGAATATGCTAAATTAATTTTTGACAAATCTGCTTCGTTAGTTACTCCTCCTGCCTCATCTATTACATCTGCTATCCTTGCATCTTTTTTTATTTTTATGATTCCTTCATTTTCTACTTCGCCTGTTATATGTATTATAATTTCTTCATCTATTATTTCTTCTTTATTATCTTCTACAATACTATCTTCCGAAATTGTTTCTAACTCAATATAATTAGTGCTATCTGTTTTTTTAAGAATATAATAACCTATAAAAATTAGCATTACAATTGTTATTGCTCCTAAAATAATTTTTTGTTTTTTACTTAAAAAATCCATAAAAACCTCCTTTAATATTGTTTTTGATTAATTTTTAATATATTATATTAGTAGAATTAGGGGGGTAAAAATGCAAACTAAATATAATTTCCTATTTATTAAAAAAATTTGTATTTGTTTATTTTTATTAATAATTTTGAATATAATTTTATTACCTTGTGTAAATGCTGATGAAACAAATGCTCCTGATATTGATTCTCCAGCAGCTATATTAATGGATTTAAATACTGGAAAAATACTTTATGAAAAAAATATAAATGAAAAAATGTATCCGGCAAGTTTAACTAAAGTAATGACTGCAATTGTTGTTTTAGAAAACTGTGATCTAAATGAGATTGCAACTGTTAGTTATGATGCTGTAATGTCATTGTCTTATGGATATGTTACTGCAAATCTTCAAATTGGAGAAGAATTAACAATAGAACAGCTTTTATATGTATTGATGGTCGGGTCTTCAAATGATGCAGCTATTGTTTTAGCAGAACATGTTGCTGGTTCTATTGAAGACTTTTCTAAACTTATGAATGAGAAAGCAATAGAGTTAGGGTGCACATCCACCAATTTTGTTAATCCTAATGGTGTGCATGATGAAAATCACTATTCAACTGCATATGATTTAGCTTTAATTGCAAGATATGCTATGCAAAATGAAACTTTTAGAACTCTAGTATCTACAACTTACTATGAATTACCCATTACTAATAAGTATGATAAAGAAGATAGGGTTTTTACAACTACAAATTCTCTGCTTAGGTCATATGATACGTATTATTATAAGTATGCTACAGGTATTAAAACAGGTTTTACTACCCCTGCTGGAAATTGTTTAATAGCGTCTGCAAGTAAAGATAATTTAGAATTAATAACTGTTGTTTTGGGTGCTAGTCAAAATGATGATGGACAAAGTCAAAGATATTTAGACACGATATCTCTTTTTGAATATGGCTATCAAACTTATACACTTAAAGAGGTTATTAAAAGTGGGGGTATTGTTCAAACTGTTAACATAAAAAACGCAACTAGTGATACAAAACAATTAGATGCTGTTGTTTCAAATGATGTTTATGTTTTAATTAAACAAAGTGATAAAGATAACACGATTCTTCCTCAAGTAAATTTAAATGATAATTTAAAAGCACCTATAGAAAAAGGGGAAGTAATTGGTAGTGTTACATATACGGTAGAGGGGATTAACTACACAGAAGATTTGTTGGCAAGTAATGAAGTTAAAAAATCAGAAACTTTTATAATAGTTTTAGGATTAATTTTTATATTATTATTATGTTGGTTATATTTAAAAGCTAAGAAAAAGAGACGCAAAAACAGAAGATTAAATAAAAGAATTAAGAATAATTATATTATTTAAAATGGGAGCTTTAATAGCCCCCATTTTTATATTTCATTTGTTATTTCTGAATTCTCTTCAACAGATGTTGTTCCTGTAAATAATTCTTCAACTACTTTTTTTGTTTCTTCTTCATCTGCTAAAAAGAATGATATACCATTTATATATCTTGATTCGCCCGGTAATTGTTCTGCTTTTATATTATCTGTATTTATATTTATTGCATATGGAATATAGTCTTTTAATGATTTAAAATTCATATTTGTATCTACATATTTTTCTGCAATATCTATTATTTTTCCTATTTCTGTTACATTCTTTAATTGAATTGTTTGTTTTGCAATAGCTATCAATACTTCTCTTTGAGTTCTCATTCTTCCAAAATCTTCTATTCCATATTCATATGAATATGTTGAACCATCGGCATTATGTCTAAATCTTACTAATTGCTCTACTTGATCCCCATTTAATGTTTGCCATCCTTCTTTTAAATCAACATGTAAGTCTTGGTTGTTGTCATCATATTTCATATCTATTGGAACATTAAATTGTACTCCTCCTATTGCATCAACTAATTCTACCAAGGCCTCTGTATCTATTAATATATAATTTTCTATATTTAACCCTGTTAACTCATTTACTGCTTCTAAAGTTCTTTCAGGATTATTACCACTATTATATAATGAATTAATTTTATCACTTGTTGTAGCATATCTTTGGCTATCGCCTATAAATGTATCTCTTGGTATTGAAAGCATTGATGCCTCTTGTGTTTTTGGATCATATGAGCATACTATTATTGTATCTGACATCCCTGTACTTTCTCCCATAGCAAGTATATACAGCTTGTCCAAATTTTTTACTGTTTCCTCATTATGACCAAAAAGTGCTGCTAGCCAATTTCCTTCTAAGTCGTAAACCTTTTTTGCAAAAATGCCACCTCCTATTGCTAATAATATCAGTATAAAAATAAAAATTTTTAATCCAATATGCCTTTTTTTCTTTTTTTTCTTATTATCTGTGTTTGAATTTTTCTGAATATTTGCTTCATCTTTTGTTTTGTCATGTTTTCCCATTTTTCACCACTCCTATTTTAACGTATTTAATAGTATAACAAAAATAGATATAAATATCAACATTTATATCTATTTTTTTCTTTTTTTAGATTCTATTAATTTTATTTAAATAATTATGTTTAGCAATATATTGTTATTATACATTTGTTTTGTTATCAAAGAATTATTTATTGTATTAGATATATTTTGTTTTAACAATGGTGAAACTAAATAAATAACTGCCAATATAGCATATACTATTATTATACCTTTTAACAAACCATATATTACTCCGTCCGAGTTTTATTTATTTGTTTTAATATTGGCAGATTTGTAATTAAATCTGTAAGTGCTGTTATAAATCTTAACACTATTTTTATAATAATAAATAGTATTAATAAAACACTTATTTCTATCAATTTTACAGAAAAAGCATTTGCAATCTCTTCTACAGTGTTATCTGCCTCTCCAATTATTTTTTTAGTTAATCCCTCTTCTATAGAAACTTCTGCATCCTGTTCTACGCCTTCTGGTTTTATTTTTTCAATAATAGTGTTTTTTATATTATCATCTATTTCAGTATTATTTATTACAATATTACTTAAAGGTTTATATAAAATTAAAGCAACTATTATTGCAATAAAAAATGACAATATTTTTATAGCAGCTTTTACTAGTCCTTGTTTGTACCCTAAAAAAGTACATAACGCAATTATAGCAATTATAATTAAATCAAATAAAATCCACATATTAATCCTCCTTATAATGATATTATTTCTATTTTATTTTTTGAAATAATACCTGCAACATTATTGCATAATACTATTTTTTGAATTTCTTGAGATGATTGATATTTTTTAACTAACCATCCGTTATCATTTACAAATATTGCACTAGTTCCTAAATTTATTGCTATCATATTATCTTGTATATAAACATCTTTAGGCACGTTTTCTATAGCATAAGTTGTTATGTTTCCTGTAGTACTATTTATTATTTGCATTTCTGCTTCTGCACTAAATAATCCAGTAGATTTTTTTACAATTTTTATTACTTTTGATGATAAATTAATGTCTGAAAATAATACATCTTCATTTTCAAAACTTAAAAGTTCTGTATTGTTATCTTGATTTAATTTATCTATATGCTTATCATACATACATATTAATTCATTATTACTATGATATTTAATATTTATTATTAGATCATCTGATTTTGCTATATGTGTATATTCAATTGAATCAGAAGAATTACTTACAGCCTCTTCTATTGATATTAATTTTATTGTAGATTGAACTACTATTCCAGAAAAGTCTGCCTCTGCTATTGCAAGGTACTTATTATCATTAGATATATCTGTGTCTATTACATTTGTTTTAGATAAATATTTTTTAAAAAGTTCATTTCCATTAGAATCAATTGCTTCTACTACTGCTTTGTAACTTGTACCTGATATAATTACAGATACATATCCATTCTTGTTAACATTTATGCTACTTATATTTCCTTCTATATCTTTTTGCCAAATTATATTTTTATTGTTTATTAAATATATTTTTTGTCCATTCTTTTCTGCAACACAAAGATAATCTCCATTTGATTCAAATATTGGAGAAGATATTTCTACATCCAAGTTGAAATCTTCATTGCCAGATTTATCATATAATTTTAACTTATTTTGCTCCAAAATAGCAATGTATTTATTAAATGCATATATATCTGTACTTTTAACTGAATCTGTTTTAATTGTTGGAAGATTATTTTCGTAAACTTCTTTTCTGAAAACATACCTATCTAATATTTCTCTACATTTTTCATTTGTAATATACAAAGTTACAATAGAAATTAGTAATATAATAATAAATATTATTACTGCTATTTTCCATACTTTTCTCTTATTTATTTCCTTTTTTTTAATATTTTGTTTTTTACTATTATCTAATCCATTAAACATATAATATTTCATATTTTATGCACCTTTTCATATGTTCATTATATAATTATTTATATCAAACCATTATTACTTTTTCAAGGTGTTAGTAAAAAAAATATCTGTATAAATCCTAAATATCCAAAAATCGGATATAAAATATTTATTAAGTTTGAAAATCCTATTTGTCCTATAAAAACAGAAGCAATACAAATTATAACTGAATAAATTAAATATTTTTTTCTTGTACTGGCAATATTATTTAAAAAACCATATCCTGTAGATATTGCAGTTGTAAATATCGCAATTAGCACTACCATTCCATAAATATATTTTCCCCATGTACCTAGGGTATTGGCTATATATAAAATTGGTATTTCAACATTTTTTATTTTGCTTGAAAATACATTCATAAGTAAATATATTGTTATTGACAATGCAAGCATTATTATAACTGTAAAGCCTGATACTAATCCGAGCCTCTTTTTTTGTATTTATATACTTTTTTAAGCTAATTAATATTGGTATTAAAGTTATGATATTATAACTTGCATACAAGATGCTACTAATGATCCAATATAAAGGTTTGTTGTCTACTATGTTTAAAATTTCAACTGTATTTATTTTTTTTATTCCCAAAAAAATTATTAATAAAATAAGAATTGGTATTAAATATGTGTTTATTTTTATTACTCCATCTATATTTTTAGAAAAAGTAATAAATGTTAAAATTGCTATTATTATAGCTCCTATTAATTTAGAAATAGAGAGTTCTTGCAAAAAATATGTAGCAAACCCAGCAATCATTATATTAAATGAGATTAAAAGAAATATATTTATTATATTATTTATAGTAAATACAAAAACTTTATTATTTTTTAATTTCTCTGGCATTATATGTATTATAAAGTCTTGATATGTACATATATTATTTTTTAACATCTCTTTAAATGTTTTATGAGTAATAATACCTATTAAAATCATTGATAAAATAAGACCTAATAAACCTTGTATTCCATAGCGATTAAAAAAAATATAAATTTCTTGTCCTGATGCAAAGCCAGCTCCAATAATCGTACCTATAATAACAAAAGTAGCTTTACAAACATTTTTTATATTAGATTCTAGCATGATTACTTCCTTCCTATATAACATGTTTATGTTTTATTTGCTGGAATATTAGTAATTTATAGGAATATATTTTTTTAGGTGGTAATGATGTTATTTATTTATCCTTTTATAATTGCATTTATTTTTGTATTTGTATCTGAGCTAGGTGATAAAACACAACTTCTAGCACTTTCTTTTTCCTCTAAATTAAAAACTAGTACTATACTAATGGGTGTAGCACTTGGATCTTTACTTAGTCATGGAATAGCTATTGCTTTTGGAAGTTTTTTAGGAAATATAGAAAATTTATCATTTCAGTACATTCTAAAACTAATTACATATATATCTTTTATTATTTTTGGTATACTTAATCTAAAGTCAAAAAATGTAGAGGAAAATTCAAAAGTTCAAAATAAAAAATTTTTAAGTAAAAATATTGATTATATAATGTTTATTGCTTTTAGTATTGCTATTGGAGAATTAGGAGATAAAACCTTTTTAGCCTCTATTGGCTTAGGAGTACAATACCCTTCTTATAAATTCCTTCTTATTTTAGGTGCGGTAGCTGCAATGATGGCAAGTGACTTAATTGCAATTGCTTTTGGAAAAGTTCTAAGTAAAAGAATTTCTGACAAGACTATGCAAAAATTCTCTGGTATACTATTCTTAATTTTTGGTTTTATTGGATTGTTAAATTTTATCTTGTGAACTTTTTGCTCCGAGCGAAAAGTTTTTCCAAAATTTTTGTTGACTATTAATAAAAAATGTGTTATTATATTAAACGTTCTAAAGAACATGGTCCAGTAGCTCAGCTGGATAGAGCAACGGCCTTCTAAGCCGTGGGTCGGACGTTCGAGTCGTCTCTGGATCACCAAAAAACCTGCATATGCAGGTTTTTTTATTATATTAATTTTATATTTAAAATATCACTTAAATTTATTAACTCCTCATTTAATTTTATTTTTTTCTTTATATAATCTATTTTTGTTACCACTTCTATTTCTTCAACATATTGTTTATTTTTATAATATTTAATCTTTATTTTGCTACCTATATTTATTTTATTAAATTCGTTTTCTAACTCTCTTAATTTATCATCTGATAATTCTTTTCTTTCCTCATATTCAATTTCTTTTTCAGATAGTGCGTCTTTTAACCCTTTTAATGCATCGAATGGCATAAATTGCTTTGCTCTATCTTTTCTATCCACTATTATGACCTCCAATTAATTTATTTCTCATAATAGTATTTGCATCTTCCTCAAGGTTCATTCCTCTTAATATAGAATTTTTTCCCAATTTATTTTTTATGCCAATAATAGCCCCTTCAAGTTTTCTTTCTTTTTCCATTTTTTCTTGATCTACAAATAAATTTAATTGCACCCCTGGCTCCTCTATAACATTTGCAAAGCTAATTCCAATTCTTCTAATTGGTGCTTTTCTATTAGTAGTTTTATCATATATCCTTAAAAATGCTTTTGTGAGTTCTGTATAAGAATTGGTATAGTTTAATGTGTGTTCTGTTCCTCCTGTTGCATTAATTACATTTTTTGAATATCCAATGTATAAAGAAACAGTTTTTGTCATTAAATTTTTTTCAACTAATCTTAAGCTTCCAAGCTCAACCATTTCTTTAACCAAAAGCCTTGCTTTTTCGAAACTATAATCTTTAAATAGCACCTGACTATTAGATATTGAATTGTTTTTTGGCTTATACTTTTTTATATCCTCCATTTTGCAACTTTCTTTTCCCCAAGCATGGTCAATAAGTAATTCTGCATTTATACCAAACTCTTTATATAATCTTTTTTGCTCACAGTGTGCAATATCATGCATATTATACAAGCCCATTTTATTTAGTCTTTTTTCTATTCCTCTACCTACTTGCCAAAAATCTGTAAGCGGTTTATGCTGCCATAATTCATTTATATATTTTTCTTCATTTAAATATCCTATATTATCTGCTGAATGTTTTGCTGTAATATCTAATGCAATTTTAGCAAGATATAAATTGGTCCCTATCCCCGCTGTTGCAGTGATTTTATATTTATCATAAATATTTTTTATAACTGTTTTTGCAAGTTCAATTGCATTCATATTATACATTTTTAAATAATGTGTTACGTCTATAAAAGCCTCATCTATTGAATAAACGTGAATATCTTCTTTTGAAAAATATTTTAAGTATATGCCATAGATATTTGCAGAATATTCAATATACTTTTTCATACGTGGCATGGCAGTTATATAATTAACATTGGGTGGTATTTCAAACACTCTGCATCTATTCTTTACACCAAGCATTTTCATGTTCGGAGAAACAGCAAGACATATTGACCCTTTGCCACGGCTTGGATCAGCAACAATTAAATTCGTAGAAAAAGGATCAAGTCCTCTTTCTACACATTCAACAGATGCATAAAAAGTTTTTAAATCTATACACAAATATATATCCTGCATTTACTTTTCCCCCACTATATGATATAGAATAATTATAGCATTAATTTTGCGAAAAGTAAACATGTGTTCGTATAAAATATTAGAAACAAGGAATCGTTTTTAATTCCTTGCTTTCCTTTTTAATATTCAATAACATTTAATTCATATTCATCTAATTCTTTTAGTATGTCCTCTAAAGATTTACCATTCCACATATTATAATTATACGATAATTCAAGTTTTTCTGAAAAGTTTCCGTTGCTATAGGCTCCAGAATTTTTACTATTAATTATACTATATTTGTATTCTAATGATTCTTTAGCTTTACCATTATTCGGTGTTTCTATTAATCTAGCGTTCTTACAAATATTATTATCTAATGTTAACACAATTGCTGTATCAATATCTATATCATTATAATTACTGTTATATTCAATAAGCACGTTTCTATCATTGCTTACTTGAATATCTGAGCCATAAATTTTCCCAGTTTTGGCATCAAATAAGTAAGATGATTTGTAATTAATATATAAAGATATTGCAACAACTATTGCTAAAATTAATATTAATATTCCCATAATTTTAACTTTTTTATTAATCTTTTTCATTGGTTTTATTTCTTTATCGTCTATTTGAAAATTTAAATCTATTTGTTTTTTCATCTTATCATATATTTTTTTGCATTCACTACACTCATTTAAATGTCTTTCTATAAATTCATTTGTATATTCGTTAGTTAACTTATCAATATAGTTTGGTAATAAATCTTGTACAATCTTACAATCATTTTTATTCATTATAACCACCCTCTTTCATTTTTTCTTTTCCTCTATAAAAGTTAACTCTTGCCCAGTTCTCATTTTTACCTAATATTTCTCCAATCTGTTTAAAACTTAATTCTCCGATTATTCTTAAATATATAATTTCTTTTAAACCTTCAGATAAATTTTCTATTTTTTTATATAATTCTTCTTTTTCAGCTTTGTTAATTACTTCTTCCTCTAAATTATTGTCATCATTTTTTATTTTCTGGCTTATCTCGTCAATTGGAATAGTATCTAATTTTTTCATTTTCTTTAGCTCTTTATACCATAAGTTTTTTGCAATTTTACAAAGCCAAGTAGAAATCTTACAATCTCCTTTAAATTTATCTATGTTTTTTAAAGCTTGTATAAAAGTATCTTGTGTAAGTTCTTCGGCAATTTCGCTATTATGTGTTAAACAGAATAAATATTTATATACTAACTTTGAATGTTCCAAGTAAACATTTTCAATATTCTGCATAACTTTCCTCCTTTTATTATTAGATACTTATTTTTACATTTTGTTACAATAATAAATAACACTTACGTTTTGTGTAAGTGTTATTTATTTTATTAATTTAAAGTTACAAATCATTATTCTCAATTAAGTATGTTTTACTTAAATCATCTAATAATGGTCTATATTGTAAAAATTGTGTGAATAAAAATATTGTTAATAATATGTTAATTACTATTAATATTATAAGAATTGCATCTTTTATTTTCATACCTAATCCTCCTTTTAATATTAGTTATGTGTTTCAGTATTTTGTTACAACAATTTTACTACTTTTTTAGTTTATTTTTTATACTATTTAATTTTTTATAGCATTTTTCACTAATATTAAATATTGTGTTCATAAATGGGTTAAAAACTATATATAATTCGTTCACAAATTCTACAAAGTCACCATTAAATCCTTTTTTAAATCTATATACTCCATATTGTGGGTCATGTTCATCTTTAAAACCAGATACTCCTCTAAAATCGTAAATATCACAATGATTTTCTAATCCCCATTTCATCATCTCAAATTGTAATAAATAATTTGGCATTAAGTTTCTATATTTATTTGAACTACCACCATATAGATACCAAACTTTATTACCATATTTTATTGGTAAAACTGCAGATATTGGTGTTCCATCATGCTCTGCAATTATTAGTTTTACATGATCTGGTCCCATGCAATCATAAATATGTTCAAAGTATGATAGCGGTCTTATAAAAAAATTATCTCTTGAACCTGTTTCTTTCATTATGTCATAAAAAATTTTTAAATCTTCTTTTGTTCCTTCTCTTAATGTTACGCCTTTTTTAATGGCAAGCCTAATATTGTATCTTGTTTTTTGATTGAAAGATGCAAGCAATTCATCTTCTGTTTTATTAGTTAAAGTTAATCTAAATACATATTTAGGTTGTATAACTTGATCTATATTTTTTATGTTTTCTTTCATTTTAAATCCAAGTTCTTTTGCAATATTTTTAAATTCTTCGTCTGTATTTGGTATATCTGGATCCATTCTAAATATAAATGCTTTATATTTTTTTGCAATTTCTATTGCTTTTTCTGTTAGTTTTTTTAATGTTTCTTTGTCGTGTTCATCACATACAAATCCTCTAGGTGCATACATTATGTATCTATTAAAAATTGGTACTTTTCTTAAAAGAATACTCATTGTACCTTTAATTTCTCCATTTTCTTCAATTACAATCATTTCATTTTTCCAATCTGATTTTACCTTTGCCCACTCTGGTGATTGTAAAAAATGTGATTTTTTATTGGTTTCTAAGAATTCCATTAGCTTTTTATTATCTTCCATTCTATTCATCCTTTTCTCGTTTAATTCTCTGGTGACAGTATATAATTAATACAAATCATTTGCAATTGGGAATTAGGTAAATTGTAATTTACATGATTAAATTTATTTTAAAATCTGTAGGGGTCGCACCCCTGGGCGACCCTTAAATATTGATATACGGGTCGCCGTGGGCAGCGATCCCTACAACATTTGCAATTAATTTAGTCATTCAAATTACAATTTTATTCATATTTTTTTAATTTTTGTTAATAATATATTTGGTGATTTTTATGAATTATTCTTATTGGGTAAAAAGTACCAAAAACACAAATTATACTGAAATATCAGAAAATATGGATACTGATGTTCTAATTATTGGAGGTGGTATTACTGGTATTGTAACTGCATATATGCTTTCTAATTCTGGTTTAAATATATGCCTTGGAGATGCAGATAGAATGGCTATGGGTGTTACTGCAAATACAACTGCCAAAATAACAAGTCAGCATGGACTTTTATACGATTATTTACTAAATTCTTTTGGTTTTGAAACTGCAAAAGGGTATTTAGATTCAAATCAGGAGGCAATAAAAACAATTTCAGATATAATAAAAAAAGAAAATATTGATTGTGATTTTGTTTCTCAGGATTCATATGTGTATACATGTGATAAGTCTAATGTTACAAAAATTGTTGACGAAGTATCTGCAGTAACTTCTTTAGGTTTAAATGCAGAATATGTTACCAAAACTCCTCTTCCATTTCCTATTGAAGCAGCAATTAAATTCCCTGTCCAAGCGCAGTTTCATCCGAGAAAATATTTACTTTCTTTGCTTCCTATTTTAGAAAAAAGCGGAGTAAATATTTTTGAAAATTCTAAAGTAGTTGATATAAAGCACATTAAAGACAAATATGAAGTATATGTGAATGAATATAAAATTACTGCAAAATATTTAGTTATGGCATCTCATTATCCTATAAAAAATTTTCCTGGAATGTACTTTATTAAGATGTATCAAGATTCTTCTTATGCTGTTGGTGTTGAATTAGAAAATGATGTGTTTGATGGTATGTACATTTCTTGTGATGAACCTGTTACATCTTTTAGAAATACAATGCAGGATAATGGCAAAAAATTGTTAATTGTTGGCGGTTCTAGCCATAAAACAGGTGCTACTGATGTAGATATAGAAAGCAGTTATAAAAATATCGAAAATTATATAAAATCAATTTATCCAAAAGCAAAAATAAAATACAGATGGATGACAGAAGATTGCGTCTCTCTTGATAAAATTCCTTATATTGGAGAGTTTTCAAAATTTCTTCCTAATATGTATGTTGCAACAGGATATAAAAAATGGGGTATGACTACTTCTCATGTTGCTGCAAAAATAATTTCAGATAAAATTTTAGGAAATGAAAATTCTTATGAAAATATTTACACTGCTACAAGATTAGAACCAATAAAAAATAGTAAGGAATTTGGAAATATACTTAAACAGTCAGCATATTCTCTTGCAATTAATAAATTTTCTGCTCCAATTATATCTTATGAAGAATTAGAAAATGATAGTGGTGGAGTTGTAGATTATAAGGGTAAAAAACTTGGAATATATAAAGATAAAAAAGGAAAAATGTTTGCCGTAGTTCCTTATTGCAAACATTTAGGTTGTGAACTTTCTTGGAATAATTTAGAAAAAACCTGGGATTGTCCTTGTCATGGCTCTAGATATGATTATATGGGAAAAATCATAACAGAACCTACTACAGAAGATTTAGATATTATTGATTTAGATTGATTTTATACAAGAATGTCCAATTAAATTGGGCATTTTTTGTTGCATAAAAACTGCTGTGCATTATCTATATTTACTCATTTTTTGGCTAAACCTCTTGAATATTGTTTCTAATAAGGCTATAATATATAGGTATCATTAATCCACCTGTAGCTTAGCTGGATAAAGCGCGAGGCTACGAACTTCGAGACCGGGGGTTCGAATCCCTCCAGGTGGACCAAGCAGTAGTATTTTACTATCGCTTTTATTTTCACCTTAATACAAATTTGCACATATTATATTATGTATACTTGTGTTGGGGTGAATTTATGTTTTTATCTTACTTTATACTTGCAATTTCTTCTAGTATTGACTCTTTAGGTATTGGAATTACATATGGGATTAAAGATACTAAAATTACTATTTTTGCCAAAATTATATTATTCATTACATCTTTGTTATTTGCTAGTATGTCTATAAGTATTGGTAATTTTATTAGTGAATTTTTACCAGCTGTTATTTGCAATGTATTAAGTTTTTTAATTTTATTCTCAATGGGTTTATGGATTATTTTGCAATCTTTTAATAATTCTCCCAAGTATAAAAATACTTCAAAAATTAAGAAACAGAAAAAAATTTATAAATTTTTTATTAAGTCTCTTGGTATAACAATTCAAATAATTAAAAATCCTATTAATTCTGATTTAGATAATTCTAAAAAAATAGAAGCAAAAGAAGCATTATATTTAGGTCTTGCTTTATCTTTAGATAGCTTATGTATTGGAATAGGAAATAGTGTAATGGGAAATGCATCTTTTATTTTCCCTTTACTTGTTGCTACTTTCCAATTTATATTCTTATCTATTGGCTTGCTGTTTGGTAAAAAAATTAATAGAATGTCTAATATTCCAGATAACATATGGTCAATAATTTCTGGATTGTTGCTTATATTTATATCTATTTTTAAGTTAATGTAGCCAATATTTTTTTGATATTTTTTATCAAAATCCCTTGCATATCAGTATAAAATATGTTATTATTTATAAGCGTCAAAAAATTATATTAATATTTCGGGGTGTAGCTCATTTGGTAGAGCGCGTGGTTTGGGACCATGAGGTAGCACGTTCGATTCGTGTCACCCCGACCAAAAAAAGGAGCTTTTTGAAAGCTCCTTTTTTTTATTATGAACAAAAAGTCCGTCCCCATGTTCACATACCCCGCCCCCTATTTTTAGTATTAAGGTGGGGCTCACTTACCCTCAAAAATTTCTGTAAAAAATAAAAAAGCATTAAAAATAAGGCTAAACTTATTAGCCTTATTTTTAGTTTTATATTAACGACCTATAGACATAAATAAATTGGTATAACTTTGCATTGTTTCATCATAAGTATCATACAAATCTTTATATGCTTCAAAATCAATAAAACTATTATTGCTTATTTCTTTAAAGTTCGGTAATTTATAAGTAGTAATTATTATTAGACTATTATCATTTTCGCTATCAGTTTTTGCTAAATGTGATATTACTTCTAATGTTGAAAAATCTTTTAATTCACCATCAAGATTATCTTTTATTATTTTTATAACATTTGAATATTTGCTTGATTGTTTGCTGGAATCAAAATCCTTTAATTCCAATATTAACGTTTCATTTTCTTTTGAAACAAATAAATTAGCACATTTTAATTCTTCATTTACTTCTTTTGCTATTTCATCAATGGTATTTAATTTGCTTGATTTAATCATTATGATTGAAATTATTATAACTAATATAACAATAAATACTATACAAACCCAAAACCACCATTTTTTGAAAATATTTTTGTCTTTTTTAGGCATTTCTTTTTTGTTTTCATCTTCCATAATATCCAACTCCTTTTTATTAAATTTTATAATCCATTAGCCTCAACTCCATATACTGCTTGAGAATGAGTAAAACCTTCATATTCTAATTGCTGAATTAAAGAATCTCTTGAAAATGACATGATTGATAAGTAGTTTTTAGCTGATTTAGAAGCTTGTTCATTCCAATTTGCTCCGCAATTATCTGCACCATATTTAGCTTGTGAACTTGTAAAACCTTCATATTCAAGTTGATTAATTAATCCCGAATGTGAAAATGCCATTGTTGATACATAATTTTTAGCTGATTTTAACGCCTGAGCATTCCAATCTGCTCCGCAATTATCTACTGCATATTTAGCATCTGAGCTAGAATATCCTTCGTATTCAAGTTGATTGATTAATCCTGAACGCGAAAATGCCATGATTGACAAATAATTTTTAGCTGATTTTAACGCATTGTTTTGACTAGTTGTTACACTTGAAGAATTACTAGTCGGCTTACTATTGCCATTATTACTAGTAGCAGTATCTTTATTATTCTCCGCAGAACTAGTATTGTTTTCTTTAGTCGTTGTTGATGAAGTGGATTTATTTTTTTGAGTACTTGTAGAATTATTATTAGTTTTATTATTTTCTTTTTTGGTAGTACTAGAATTAGAATTGTTTGTTTTCTCAATTTCTGTATTATCATTTTTTGTTGTAAGACTATTTATAGCATTTTGTTCTTCTACTATTTTTGATTCTTCTTCCAATAATAATTCAGTTTGTTCCTGCGCTTTATCTGTCTTTTCTTTTAATTCTTCATCTCTAGTTTTCTTTGTTTCTTCTTTACAACCACTAAGCGTAAGCATAAGCATAAATAATAATATTATTATTATAAAAATTTTATTTAATATATTTACTTTTTTTGACATATAATTTATCCCCCTTAATATATATAATAATATAATATGTATTAGACATTATCAAACATTATTTGTAGACATCTTTCGACAAAATAATGTATTCTATATAATTTATATGTCTCCATTATACATTAATGTTAATTAAATTACAACAACAATATTTTTTATTTCAGCATGTTCTGTTGATTATATATTATATTGTATTAATATTATTTACGCTTATATATAATAATTATAATATACTAAATAGTATTATATATAATACATTAATCATTAAGAAAAAGTAACAGAAGATTAGACGCTTACCTGTAATAAAAAAATACTGTAATTAATACTGCAACGCAAATGTATTTTCAATCACTAATGAATGTATATTGAATACATTGTGAATATATAAACTATTTGAATACATAATAAAAAGGCAGTCTATACACAAGGTATAACTACCCAATATATAGTTAAATGGCTACTTTTTGGACACCCCGACCAAAAAAAGGAGCTTTTTGAAAGCTCCTTTTTTTTATTATGAACAAAAAGTCCGTCCCCTTGTTCAAAAAGTCCGTCCCCTTGTTCAATCCCCATAGCAAATAATAAATTCGCTATGGGGGTAAATTTTTTATTATGTTCTAAAGCATGGATTCTAATTTCAATTCATTATTATTTATTGTTATAATATACCCATTTCTCTCCAATTCATTATAGGAGGTTATTGAATCTCCTTCAATTGTTGTAAGTCCGTCTAAACTTAATTTTAATTTACTAGCAACATCTCCAATAGTTAGAATTTCATCATAATTTATATCATAATAATAAGTATGGCGAATTAATCCACCTCCAGTAGCTGGTATTGTTGAGCCACCTTCTGGGACTGTTGAATATACATATATAATTAAAATATTATTTTTTATAGCATATGTATAATTATAAATTGACCCCTTGTCCATACTCACATTTTCAGTATCTTCAGTTATAGCATGGCAAGCAACATCAGCATAAGTTGATGGTAAAACTTCATTCAATATTTTTAAATTAAGTTTTTCAATTGTATCTGTGTTACCAACAATTCTTGGTAGTTTAACCTTAAATAATTGATAATACCCATCACTATAATTTAGTGCATCGACAACAGAAATATCATTAGATTCAATTTCGCTAGATTCTTCATCATTATTTACATCATCACTTTTCATTTCTGTTTTCTCGCTTTGAGTAATATTATTTTTACTGTTTAATGAATTAATTTCATTTTTTAAATCTGATATTTTTTGATTGTTTTTAACAAATCCCAAATAGTAAACTACAACTAAAGCCATAATTAATATTAATATCATAAACATACATACTACTGTACCTAAACTAACTTTAAATGATTTCTTTTCTTCCATTTACTTCACATTCCTTTTTCTTTTATAATAATTTTAAATTTAATAAAAATATTATAACATTTAAAAATTTAATGTCAACTATATTCGCTTTATTAGAGATAATTGGTCAATAAAAAATAGTAAAATTAATTCGTTAATACAGCGATTATAGGTATGTTGATGAAAATAACAAAATATAATGAATTTAGAAAATATCCGGAAATAAATTAAAAGAGTTAAGAAAAATTTCAAAAATGTCTCAACAAGAGTTGGCTGAAAAATTACAATTAAAAGGCATTGATTTAACTTCTAAAGAAATTTCTAAAATTGAAAACAATAAAAGATTAGTACAAGACTTTGAATTATTTGCTTTCGCAAAAATATTTGAACAAAAAGTCCGTTCCCTTGTTCAAATTATTGCTGACTCATTATATAATCTTGTGTATTTTGTCTGTCTAGATTATTCCAATGTCCTTGTGCTTTTGCTTTCTTCATTGCAACATCTTCCCCTCTTGCAATTTTACTTACTTTTTCATCTGTTAAAAACACTACAGTTTCGTCTGATATATGATTATTTAGTTCTTTTTCTATTTTTGAGTTTTGTGAACAAGGGGACGGACTTTTTGTTCATCTCTCTTCATCACTTTGTATTGTTCCATTTTTTTGTTTCCACTCTTCATTTAATTCTTCTTGCTCAATAATTTTCCACTCTTTAACATTAAAAGCTCCTCTAGGAAGTAACCTCATATCTCCAATTACTGGCAAGCTTACAAATGATAAATTCATATATGGATCTATTCCTTCATTTACTTTTGCCTGATTTTTTAATTCTTTCATTTTCTTAATGACTTCATTCGGATTTTCGTCAGTCATAAGATTTGCTATTGGTAAAGCAAGGCTTGCTTTTGTATTTCCGTTTTCTACATATATCTTTCCACCTTGCATCTTAGCTATTTCATTAGCTGCTTTTACTATATCTTCATCATTTGTTCCTGCAAGTATCATATAATGTGAATCATGTGCAACTGTAGTTCCTACTGCTCCTTTTTTTAGTCCCATTCCTTTTAAATACGCAATTCCTGTATGCATAGTTCCTTTATGAGACTCTATAACAACAGCTTTAATGATATCATTTGACAAATCATAATTATCTGCAATTCCTTCGTCTGTTGTTATTATTTCTCCTGGAATTAAGCCTATTACTTTTTTTGGCACTCCTTGACATTTTATATCATCTAGTGTAACTGTTCTCATATTTATAGAGTTTCTTACTTTTGATTCTAATTTTTCATCTACTTTATTTTTTGGCCAGTTTGATAATTTTTCTTTTGTAATTTCTTCTCCATTTTTATAAACACTATTTATTTTAACTACATTTACATCATCTAAAATAGCTAAATCTGCATTACAGCCCTCTTCGATTTTTCCTAAATTTTCTAATCCAAAATATCTAGCTGCATTATATGTTGCAGTAACATATGCATCTTCTGGTTTTACTCCTAATTCAATTGATTTTCTTATTATAGAATCAATATGCCCCTCAAATTTTAATTCTTCTGGATGTTTATCATCAGTCGCAAACATTACATTCTCTCTATATTCTGGATCATTCATTAGTTGTGCTAAAGCCTCTAAATTTTTTGCTGCAGTTCCTTGTCTTATCATAATATAAAAATCCTGCCCTAAATTACGTGCTACATTTATTTTCTCTTCCGCTTCTTCAATTGTACTACATTCATGGTCTGATTCTATTCCTGCTTTTATATATTTCCTTAAATCTTCTCCTGTTAACCCTGGTGCATGTCCATCTACTCTTTTTCCTAACTTTTTTGCTTCATCAATCTTTAAAAGGACATCTTTATCTCCTGCCAAAACTCCTGGATAATTCATCATTTCAGCTAATCCTAAGATCCTTTCTTCGTCTAGTTCGAAGCATTTTGCGGTGTCAGCACTATTTAATTCTGCTGCTGACTCGTCAAATTCTGTAGAGGGTACACAAGATGGAACCATAAAATATACTGATATAGGTAATTTGCTAGTTTTTTGTAACATATATTTTATCCCATCTACCCCACATACATTTGCTATTTCATGTGGATCTGTTACAACAGTTGTTGTCCCATGAATACTTGCTATTTTTGCAAAATCTTCTGGAGAAATCACTGAGCTTTCTAGATGAATATGCCCATCTATAAATCCTGGTACTATGCTCTTTCCCTTTATATCCTTTTCTTCTTTAGCTACAAAATTTCCATTAATTCCAACAATTTTTCCCTCTTTTATAGCAATATTCCCATCTATAAACTTTCTTGAGTTAACATCTAAATATTTACCATTTTTTAAAACTAAATCTACTTCTATTTTTAACACCTTCTTATAAGCAAAAAGTTAGACCTCTTATTTATATAGTTTTATATGTTTTATAATTCTAAAAATTCATCTATTTCTGAATATGCTTGTCTTGTGTTAATTGATACTCCCATTTTTTACTCTCCATTCTTTCTGAACAAATAGACGGACTTTTGCTCTCTATTGTTTAATCTGCATAAAGCCTTGTTACTTGGTACTCGTAATGATCTTCCCCATCAGCTATGCTTACAGAAATTCCTTTTCCATTATTAGCTTTTAATTTGTTTGGCATTTGTTCTATTGCCTCTTCCATAAGATAAGTAATTTCTTCATCTGTTAATTCACTATTATTTGCTTTTATTAAATTCCTAAAGTATTTCATTGCTACCTCTTTGTTTTGGCTCTCTTTTGGAACATACATGGCAATCACTTCTACTATGTCTTTCTCCTTATCTCCAGTAAATTCTATTGGCATAATGTAACATAAAATATCATCAAACATACCATACCAGTACTTTCCGTCTTCCATTACAAGATACTCATCACTAGCAGGATATTCCATACCACTATCCATTATTTCTGTATTAAATTTAGAAACAACAACATTTACATTTTCTTTCTCTACCGTTCCATATTTATTTATAGTTTCTTGAAGCTCTTGTTCTTGCTCTTGTATATCCTTATCTAAAAAGTATTTAACTACAAAATATCCTCCGATTAATACTGCAATAATTATAATACATATAATTATTATAGCTTTGTCCTTCTTCATAAAACTCCCTCTTTTATATAAATTCTTAAATATTATTTGTACACATCATAACATAAAAGAAAGTATTTGACAATAAATATCTGAATTCATAAGCAAAATCCCGCTTTCTTGTTTTCAAAATAAATTACCTAATTTGTACAATATACAAAAAGAGACTTCTTATAAGTCCCTTTTTTATCCTTCATATCCTTTTGCTCTTAG
>CALXNI010000060.1 GCA_944389715.1 uncultured Clostridia bacterium
ATATAATCATTATTTTCAAAATCAATTTGCCATTCTCCAATACTATAATAGTTCTTTCCATCTCTTTTTTGGGTTAGTTCTAACGTAAAAAACCTTGGCATTTTTTTGCTTATTACTAAGGATACACATACTACTTGTCCACATTCTGTTACTGGTTCTGGCATTATAAAATTAAATGCTTTTGTTCCATTATTTAAAATAGAATATGATATATTAAAATCTTCTGGTTTTATTTCTTTATTTAAATCTATAATGTCAATATCATCTGTATATTGGCATTCCATTCCATAATTTATAAAAATATTGTTTTAATACCTCTGGACCTTGTTGTAATAAGATATTAGTTTTTTCCCATTCTTCAAATATTAAATTTCTTATTTTTTCGTTTGCTACTAAATAATTAATACTTGATTTCTCTCCCATTTTTACTCCTACTTTTTTATTATTTGAATTTATATTTTTATAATATCACAGCATAATTTTACAGGAAATGTTAAAATCGTTTTTATTAATCATTAATCTACATAATGTTAATCTATTAAATTAAAACCCATATGTTTTTGCAGTTCTTTGTCTATTATTTTTCTTGAATATAATCCGTTTTCTTTACAATATTTTTGTACGGCTTTTTCTGTTTCTGCCCCAAACTTTCCATTTGGATTTCCAGTAAAAAAGCCAAGTTCTTTTAGTTTTTTCTGAATTTGCATTACATCTGATCCATACATGCCTGATTTTAAATCTCTTAATCCTTTTCCAAAGTCTCCATATACACCATCTATAATTGTTACTTTGGTTCCAATTGGCACTATATTATAAACTTCCGCAACTTCATCATTATTCATTCTTATGCATCCATGCGAACTTGCCCATCCTACTGAATATGGATCTAATGTTCCATGTATTCCGAACTCTCCCCATGGGACATTAAATCCCATCCAACTTCCGGCCGAAATCCTTCTCCCCACTTTGCTTTTGAAATAATTGTCCATGTTCCAATTGGCGAAGGTGTTGACCATTTACCGCCTGAACATTTATATGTTTTTATTAATTCATTATTTTCGAATAAAAATAATTTTGAATCTTCTACATCAACTAATATTTTGTATGTATTGCTATTACTATTAGAAGTTTGAATTGTTTTAGTTGTGCTGAATTTATTTTTCAATATTAAAATGAAAATAATAACTAGAATTATTATTAGTAATAATTTTAATATTGTTTTTAATTTATATACCTTTATCATAATACAATTATATTAATTTTATATTAATAAATGCATAAATTAAGTTTTTAGTTATTTGTTTATTAGTTATTGAAAATATTTATTGAATTTAAAATATCTCTAGAATGAAAGAAAAAACTGTCAATTGTTTTTTTGACAGTTTTTTGTTTTTTATCCTATATCTTTGTTTAATCCATCCCACAAAATTACTTCGTTTTGTTCTAAACTCTTTTTTACATCTATAATTCTTTGGTTACTTGAGCCTCTAAATCTTAATTTTGGATCTTTTAGTTCTTCTACAAATCTTCCATCTACTATATAATCTATGTTTTCTAGCATTTCTTTTGTAGTTTCTCTATTTTCTTTTTCAATCATTTCTCCTAAAATTTGCTTATCAAATGTAAAGCCTGTATAACACCATATCTTTTTATCTGGATAGGTCTCTTTTACCTTTTTTATTAATGGAACTAATCCTTCTTGATTTATTTTCTCAAAAGGCTCTCCTCCAAGTAAACTTAATCCTGTTATATAATCTGGCTTTAAATCTTCTATTATCTCGTTTTGTTCATTTTCTGTAAAATCATTTCCATAGTTAAAATCCCAAGCTTCTCTATTAAAACAATTTTTACAATGGTGATTACATCCACTTACAAATAACGATACTCTTACTCCAGGTCCATTTGCTACATCACATTTTTTTATTTTTGCATATTTCATTTTTAATCATCCTTTATTATTTAAATTTGTGCAAATTGTAATTTGTGTGATAAAATTAATTTTAAAATCTGTAGGGGTCGCACCCCTGGGCGACCCTTAAATATTGATATGCGGGTCGCCGTGGGCGGCGACCCCTACAACATTTGCAATTGTTTTGTTTCTGGTGGTCACAAGGCCCGCCCCTACAACGATTGCAATAAATTTGACATGTTTTTGCGGGCGATTAAAATCGCCCCTACAGCATTTGCAATAAATTTCGTATTTTTCGGACGGCAGATTGCCGTCCCTACATTTTTAAATTTTAATCTCCAACATCTAACCTCTAATCTCTAAACAACAAATTACAATTTTTATGATTGTTTCCAACCAAATTTAAACCTATATTACAAATGTAATACTCTTGATTTTATTTCTTTTGTTTTTCCTTCGTTCCAGAAATTTTCTCCTAAGTATCAGCATGTACGTCTTGTTACATTCATTTTATTTTTGTCTTTATTGCCACAATTTGGGCATTCCCATTCTAAATTGTCATTTATAATTATTTCTCCATCAAATCCACATACATGGCAGTAATCAGATTTTGTGTTAAATTCTGCATATTGTATGTTATCATAAATAAATTTAACAACTGATTCTAATGCTTTTAAATTATTTCTCATATTAGGAATTTCTATATAAGAAATCGCTCCTCCTGGTGATAATTTTTGGAATTCACTTTCAAATGCTAATTTTTCAAATGCATCTATTTCCTCTCTAACATCTACATGGTATGAATTTGTATAATATCCCTTATCTGTAATGTCTTTTATTTCTCCATATTTTTCTCTATCTATTCTTGCAAAACGATAACATAGACTTTCTGCTGGTGTTCCATATAATGCAAATCCTATTCCTGTTTCTTTTTTCCATTTATCTGTTGTTTCTTTTAAATGTTTCATTACCCTAATTGCAAAATCATGCCCTTCTGTAGTTGTATGTGATACTCCCTTCATTAATTTTGTTACTTCATAAATTCCAATATATCCTAAGGAAATTGATGAGTATCCATCTTTTAATAATTTGTCTATTTTTTCTCCTGGCTGCATACGAGCAATTGCTCCATATCTCCAGTGAATTGGGCTTGTATTGCTTGTAGTTCCAAGCAAAGCATAATGTCTACACATTAAGGCCTCTTTGCATAATTCTAATCTTTCGTCAAATAATTTCCAGAATTTTTCTTCGTCTCCATCTGCTATAATACCAATTTGAGGTAGGTTAATACTAACAACACCTTGGTTAAATCTTCCTTCAAATTTGTAATTTCCATTTTCATCTTTCCAAGGAGCTAAGAAACTTCTGCATCCCATTGGGCTAAATACGTTTCCTTCGTAATTTTCACGCATTTTTTTTGCTGAAATATAGTCTGGATATAACCTTTTTGAAGAACATTTTACTGCTAACTTTGTTAAATAATCATATTCTCCACCTTTTAGGCAGTTATGTTCATCTAGTACATAAATTAATTTTGGGAACGCAGGTGTAATATATACACCTTTTTCGTTTTTTATTCCTTGATATCTTTGTTTAAGTATTTCTTCTATTATCATTGCGTTTTCTTTTATGTATGGATCATCCTTTTTTAAATTTAAGAATATTGTTACAAAAGGAGATTGACCATTTGTTGTCATTAATGTATTAATTTGATATTGTATAGTTTGAACACCTGCAGATATTTCTCTTTTTAATCTTTGATTTGTAAGTTTTTCTATCATTTCTGGTGATAGTTCATCACCAAACTCTTTTTCTATTTCTTTTTTGAATTTATTATAACTTTTTCTTACATATTTGCCTAAGTGGCTAATGTCTACTGATTGCCCTCCATATTGATTTGATGCTACTGCTGCAATTATTTGTGTCATAATTGTACATGCAACTTGAAAACTTTTTGGGGATTCTATTAATTTACCATTCATAACTGTTCCATTATCTAGCATATCTCCAATATTTATTAAACAACAATTAAATATTGGTTGTAAAAAATAATCCATATCATGAAAATGAAGTATTCCTTCTTCATGTGCTTTTGCTATTTTTTCTGGTAATAATATTCTTTTTGTTAAATCTTTTGAAACTTCTCCTGCTATATAATCTCTTTGTGTTGATGCAAGTACTGCATTTTTATTAGAATTTTCTTCTAACAATTCTTTATTTTGATTTTTTATTAATCCAAGTATTGACTCATCTGTTGTGTTTGCCTTTCTTACTAATGCTCTAGTATAACGATAAATCATATATTTTTTTGCAAGTTCAAATTTTTTTATATCCATTAACTGTTGCTCTATTATATCTTGAATATCTTCTACTAAAATTCTTTTTTTATCAAGTTCTTCTATATATTTTGTTATTTCTCTAATTTGCTCTTTTGATACTCTTTCTTTAGGTTTTACCTCTTTGTTAGCTTTTTCTATTGCTATTTCTATTTTTTCTCTATTGTAATCTACAGCTTTTCCATCTCTTTTTATTACTTTCATTTTTGTATCTCCCCCTTTTTATTTTCCTTTTGTTATTGTTCTAATTATATATTAACAGTTTTTATTTTCTGTTGCATTTGCAACGTTTTTGTAAAAAATATTTTTTTATGATTTGTAAGCTCTGATATTGTAGGATAAGCTGGATTATTACATTTGTGTTACAATTTTTTTATTGTTTTTTTTGTTTTAGTATTATATAATTGAAAAAAATTGTAGTTTAGAGATTAGAGATTAGAGGTTGGAGATTAGAATTTAAAAATGTAGGGACGGCAATCTGCCGTCCGAAAAATACGAAATTTATTGCAAACGTTGTAGGGGCGGGCCTTGTGTCCGCCC
>CALXNI010000061.1 GCA_944389715.1 uncultured Clostridia bacterium
CTAGCCCTGCTGTTGCTCCTTCATAAACTGCTTTTGAAATTTGAAGCAAGCCACCTGTGCAGTCTCCGCATGCATATATTCCTGGTATATTTGTTTCCATTTTCTCGTTTACTATAATTTTATCTCCATTTGTTAATATCCCTAATTTTTTAGCAAATTCTTTTGTTCCTGCTGTTCCTTCTGCAATAAATATACCGTCAATTTTAAGCTTAGAATCATCCTCAAATTCTATTTCTTCTACTTTGTCCCCTCCTCTTACTTCTCTAATTTCTTTTGGAATTACTTTTACATTTTCAGCTCTTATATTTGGCACTTCTTTTCCATTTGTTAGTATTGTTATTTGTTTTGCTAAATTTATTAAATCATTTGTTTCTGATATTGCATAATTTCCGTTTCCTAAAACTGCAACTTCCTTACCTTTATAAAAGAAACCATCACATATTGCACAATAACTAACTCCTTTTCCTTCAAATTCTTTTATTCCTTTTATTTTTGGCGTATTTTTCTTATTTCCTGTTGCAATTATAACAGTTTTAGATGTATATGTATTGTTAGTTGTTGTAACTTCAAAACCATTTTCTGTTATTTCTATTTTTAAGACTTCTTCTTTTTTTATTTCTACTCCTAAATTTTTAGCTTGATTTATTCCTGTAATGTATAAACTTTCTCCATCTATTCCATTTTCAAATCCATAATAGTTTTCTATTGTTTCTGCTTTTTCTAATCCTGATTTATCATTATATATAACAAGAGTATTTAGATTTGCTCTTTGTGTGTAAAGGCTTGCAGATATTCCGGCAGGTCCTGCACCTATTATTGTTACATCATACATAAACTAGCTCCTTTCCTTTAATTGCTATATACTTCTTCTTTTTCCTCTTCTTTAATATCTTCTTTAGAATTAGCTTTTATCTTTTTAGTTGCTAATCTATATATTCCATACACTATATAAAATGGCATTGTTGCTTGTGCTACGACCATAAATATTGGAAATACAGGTCCTGTTATATTATATATTATTTCTATGAATGTACCAGGATAATTTTGTGATATAAACATCAAATTACTATCAAAAATTAGGTTTACAATATATGATATTGCACTTATTACAAGTATTATTGCAGAATAGTATTTTATATCGCTTTTTTCAATTGTTGTATATTTAGTAATTAGCATAAGTAGACCTATATATACCATTGTTCCGTGTAATATAAAACTATGTATACTTATAAAGTGAATAGCTGGATATGTTGTAAGTGATGTGAGTGGAGATATTAAAAATATTAGTCCTGCAATTATTCCTCCTGTTGATAAAAATACATCACCTATTTTCTTTAAAACACCTTTGCAAAATCCACTAAATATTCCTGCATAAAGAATTAGGCTGCAAAAATATAAAGGTACATATTTGTTTACTTCATTAACACCATAATTAATAATATTAAATATAATTTTTATTATTTCCAAAATCCACAAAATAATTGTACATCTTTGAATTAATTTTCTTACATTTTCTTTTTCCATGTTTTTTGTATGTTTTAACGCGATTACTATACAAAAAGCTGTTATTGCAAGCATTATAAAGTGCTCTATTGAAAACATACCACATGGAGTTACTTCTTCTGCACTTCTAAACAACATATCTTTCTACACCTCTTTTACTACATATATTAATACATTTTATAGCTTTAAAGTATATTAATTCAATTATTTTTACAACTTATTAATCTATGGTTATACTATCATATAAAAGCAAAAAAATAAAGTATTCACATTAAGAAATTAAATTGATTTTATAACAAATATTTTCTATTTTATATCCCCTTTCTTTTATTTCTCCTTTTTTACCTTTTTTAGTATTTCTTATATATTGAATTTCATAATATATTTCTTCTTTGTATTTATTAAACCAGTTTTCAATTTCTTTTACTGCTAAAGGTTTAAAATATACTTGCCAATATTCATTTTTAGTTAAATCTTTTATTATTGCAACATATTCATCTTCATAATAGTGCTTATATGATATTTTATATCCTAGCTGTCTTGCTATTGCTCCTATTAAATTTGAATGTGGAATTTTATTTTCAGAATATAACTCTAGTTGCTCTGCTATATCAGATGCTAAACAATAATCATTTTTTATTTTTATATCTATTGATGATTTAATATTTTTAACCTCATTTTTAACTTCTTCTAAACCTAATTCCAAATTTTCAACTCTTATATTGTTTTCCCTCATATAATTTATTGCATTTTGCATTATTTCAATAAATTGATTTGTATTGTTATTAGTATTTATTATTGTCTTATATCTTTTTTCAGCTTCAATAAAATATCTTCTTATTTTTCTGCCTATTTCATTGTTTTCTATCATACAAATTTCTTTTGCTGTATCAATAGTTAAATAGTATTCTTTTGTTCTTTTATTTCCATATCCTTTTTCATCCCCTTTCGTAAATTTACGAAAGGGGATATAATCTATTTTTTCATCAAATTTGTATTTAACTAATCTTTCTTTTATCCAGTCGGCAAATTTTGTTTTAGTATTTTCACCTCTTAATACAAAAAACAGTTCCCTTGCGTTAATTAATTTTTCTTTTGTTTTATTCTCATAAATAGATATTAAGCCTTTTTCTACCTTCTTTAGTTCTATAATTATCATTCCTTTCTATATAATATTTTAGTTTGCTTGAAATTTATTGGCGAAATGCCATGAAATAAAATTAATTGATATAAATTGATATCATAATAGCATAAATGTAAAATTTTGTAAATACAGTTCATCCAGTTTAACAAAATTGTTAAACTGGATGTTAATTTGTATTATATTTATTTAGTTTTTTTATCTATATACTTTTTATTTCTATATATTTATTAAATTTTTTCTCTCCAAATTCAGCTAAATATACTTTTTTTACATCTTCTAAAATTCTTTCCTCTTTTATTATGTCATTTGTAAATAATATATATGAAGAAAAAATGACATTAAAAGCATTTATCTCAAAATTTAATTTTTTAAAACCATTTCTTTCATAAAATTTAATTCTTTTTTCTCTTATTTTATTTTCTTCTTTGTCTCTTCCTAAACCAACTTTTTCTACTTCTATAAATATACCATAATATTCATGTGATATTTCTTTTAATTTTTCAATTACCTGACCACCATACCCTCTTGATTGATATTGTGGTAATATTGCAAAAAAATCTAATTTTAAGCATCCTTTATTACTAATAGAACTTGTTATTAAAAATCCTACAAATTGATTTTCATCAAGTATTTTATATGGTTTTAATATTCCTTTTTTATATAATTTCTTTATAAGTATATATCCGTTTTCTTTCACTGAGTGGAAATAATTTTTTATAATGTTTATATACATCTTTTCTAAATTCTAATATATCTATTTCCTTAATTTGCATTTAATCCTTCCTTTTAAATATGTTAATAATATTAGTATTGTTTTTTAAATCGTATTCACATTTATATTATCGCATTTTTTCTTAATTTTAGTATAAATATCATACCAACTATAACATCTTATTATATTATTCCCTTTGCAATCCTTGTTATATCTAGTATCCAAACAGATTACTGGAATAATTTTAGATATCTCTGTTATTTGATTTATACTATCTTCTATCATTAAATCTATATTATTGTTTTTACAATATTCAAGTTTTTTATCAGTAAATGTTAGTTTATCATAATATATGTTATTTTCTTTTAACCAATTTGTTGTCCAACATTCATCTTCCTCTTTTTCTGGATTTCTTGCAGTAATTAGATAAATTTCGTTTCCTTCATTTTTTAGTTTCTCTATTATTTCTGATGCAAATTCTCTGGTATATTTTTCTTTAGTATAATAGTTGTCATATTTATCCCAAAATTCTTTATGTACTCCTTTTTCCAAATTTAATATATCTTCTATTTCATACCCATCTGGATCTGCTATTTCATCTATATTTTTTTCTAAAGCAAATTTTGCTCCATAATCTAGATAAAATTTTGATATATCTGTTAATACTCCATCAATGTCAATTCCTATTTTCATAATTTTACTCCTTCACATCTATTTATTAAAGATTTGTATTTCACTTAATTTGTGCAAAGATTTTTGATTTTTATTTTTTATTAAATCATCTATTTTGTCGCTACCAGATGTTCCGTTTAAAATAAATTTATCTATTTGCTCATATTTAATTCCTAACTCCTCTTCATCTGTTTGTCCTTCCCAAAGTCCTGCTGAAGGTTTTTTGTTTATTATACATTCTGGAACTTGTAAATATTTTGCTAATATATATACTTCTCTTTTGGTAATCATCCTTAATGGATTTAAGTCGCACGCTCCATCCCCCCATTTTGTAAAATATCCTACTGTAGCTTCTGATAGATTTCCTGTTCCTATAACTAGAAGGTTATTTATTTGTGCATATTGATAAAGATATGTCATTCTAACTCTTGGTCTAATATTTGCCTTTGAAAGTTCTATATTTGTTTCATCTGCATTTTTTAATATTTCAGAATTATTTGGTATCTGTATGCTGTCAACGGCTGGTTTTATATCAAAAACATGATAATCAAATTTAAATTTGTCAATTAACTCCATTGCATCTGAATAATTTTGAGTTTTAGTCATGTCGTCACCATAAGGCATAATTATTAAATGTGTATTTACTCCAGCATTTTGGCACAACCTTGCAACAGTACTAGAATCTACACCGCTACTCATTCCTAGAACAACACCATTTGCTTTCGCATTTTCTATTTGGTTTTTAATCCACTTTCCTATTTCATTACAATATTCTTCAACATTTTCTTCTGTAATTACAAAATTCTTATTTTCCATTACATAATCCTCCCTTTCTATTTATTATATTTGACAGAAAATTAAAATTTAGATATATTTTTTAATCTATTAAAACACATCAATTTATGAAGCTACGAATGTGACCCCGAGTGTTTGTGCAATTCCTTTGAAGAGCGGGTCGCTTAAGGACGCCTCGACCCCTACAACGTTTGCAATATATTTATTTTACTATTTTCATTGAATTTCAGGCAATTAAAATTGCCCCTACAATAATTGTGTCTGAACATTAAATTTTAATTAATTTTTCTGTTTCTTCTCTTGTTCTTCTATCAAGCTCTAATATTTTCTCTATTGTATCTAATTTTTCTGCTTTGTGCATGTTTAGCATTTTCTCTATCATATTTGGAATATCTGTATATTTTATTTTTGCCTCTAAAAATGCGTTTACTAAAACTTCATCTGCTGCATTTAGTACAACTTGGTGGCTATGTCCTTTTTTTATTGCATCAAATGCTAATTTTAAGCATTTAAATTTTTCTAAATCTGGCTTTTCAAACTCTAGAGTTCTTACTTTAAATAAATCTAATTTTTCTAAATTATTTTTTAATCTATTTGGATAATTTAATGCATAAGCAATTGGTATTTCCATAGATTTTGG
>CALXNI010000062.1 GCA_944389715.1 uncultured Clostridia bacterium
TATAAAGAAATATTAGATGAATCTCACATCATTATTAATCTAGCCTCAAAAGAATATTCAAAATGCATTGAACCTTATTTAGATAAAAAAGATAAGTTTATTACTATTGCCTTTATGGAAAAATGTGGAAATAAATATATAAATAAAAACACATATTCTAAGATAGTTAGAGGTTTAATGGTTAATTACTTAGTAAAAAATAATATTACTAACATAGAAGATATTAAAAACTTCAACCAAGATGGTTACACATTTAATAAAGAATTATCTTCAGAAAATTTATTTGTGTTTTCGAGGTAATTTTTAAAAATTGCATTTTAGATGAAGCTAACAACAATTAAGGTCAAATGAGGACATTGAAAATATTTATGTAAATGAACTAAAACATCAGGCAATTCTATAACTTTCATCTACAAGTTCAATAATCTTTTCTTTATTTAAAACTTGATGATTTAAAGGAACACTTATCCAATTACTTTTATTCATATGATAAGCATGGAAAATTGTTTTCTTATTAATATAATTATTTGCTTCATTTTTCTTACATCTTATAACAATTAAAGGAAAAAGATTTTCGCTTTCACTCATACCAATTTTGTTTTCTTCAATTTTAACAAAAAGAAGAAACCACTTCTTATTGTCTTCTCTTCGATAAACAAAAAACGTTGGATATTTTTCCCGAAGGTATTCTTTCCTTGCATGATATTTCTTTTCTATTTCACTTATTACTTCATCAGTTAAATCAGTAAATTCTTTAGTAAAACAATGTTCTCTTATATCAATTAAAAACTTGATATATTCGTTTTTAGCACTTAAAGCGAATTTACCAAGATTTTGTTTTAATAGATGTAATTTATATTCATCACCACTTTCTTTATCAACAATTTTAGAAGAAATATCACTATCTTTTATTTTAATTTCTAAAGTAAAATTACTATCTAAAATGTCAAAATTTCTTGCAAAAGTGCCATCTTTTTCTAAAAACTCATATTTAGTTAATGAAGGAATATTAAGCTTATAACCATTAAAAATTTCTTTTTCAATATAGTTCATATTTGTTAAATATCTTCTTAAAATAGTCGGTATAATAGCAAACAAGATTTGTTACTTTTAATTAAAAATTGATTATTAAAATGTGTTCCTTAAGTATTTTCGCGTAGTGTAAAATTAGTGAAATCCAACATAATTAATAAAAGTACCTTCTTCTTAATCGATCTGCTTGTTCTGAAGAAATAATTCCTTCAACTTCAGACACGTTAATTTCGCTATTTAATTGGTCACTATGGCAATCAATTAAATGACTATTCGTTTTCACAGCTTTTCTATAATCTTTTATGCATTGTAAAAGACAATGAGGCAAAAGCGATTTTGCTTCTTCCGGTTCAAGATTTAAAAGCTCTTCAATAGAAACACCTAAAACTTTTGAAATGCCTAAAAGTGTTTTTCCACTACAATCTAAAATATCTGTTTTGCCATTTGCTATGTCAGATAATGTTGAATTGGGAATTCCACTTCTTCTTGACAACTCAGCTAATGTTAGTTTTTTATATGCTACTAAATCTAAAAATGTCATGACTACATTATAACGGTACAGCGTAAGATATAAAAGAAAACAAGAAAAAAGAACTAAGGTTTAAAAATTTCAGTTAATAATAAATATTATTTTCTTCATCAAATTGGATTTTGCAAAATGGAGTAAAATCATTCTTACCATCTTTTTTAATATATTGTTTTGCACAATTATTTTCATTAGCGAGAAAATAAGAAAAGAAGATATCTAGCTTTTCTTGTGTGGATAAAGTATGAAAAGTTAAAGAATCAGAAGGGACACTTATTCCATTAACTTCTAAAAGCTTCATTATTCTCTCATTTTCTTTATTGTACTTAGATCAAAGCTTTATTAATTCTTCTCTTGAAAGGTTTTCATAAGACATGAAAAGTAAAAAAATAAAAAGTATTTTCTTTTAATCAGAAACAGTAATATTATAACTATCATTGTCTAAATAAAAACCAAAACCATCATTATTAATGTCACCATTACCTAATGGACTAGTTCCTGTAGTTACTGAAGCAATAGTTAATTGTAAGTCCTTATCAGAATTACTATTTTTAATGAGCACAACATATGCTGTACCTATAATATTACTGATAGTAACATTATTTTCGCCCCCCCAAAAACCATCTTCAGAATAAGTCAAAGGCCCTTTGAGCAAATTATTTTTATTCGAATCTTCATAAATATAAACATCGACGCTAACTACATTTCTATTCCAACTTCCGTTTTTAACAACACTTAAATTTAATGAAACTACTTTCGATGCTAAAGTAAAGTAATCATTATTTTCCAAAGAATTATAAACATAGTTAGAAATTACAGTCGAAAGATTCCCACTTTCGTTTAAATAGATTTCAAATGTTAATATAGTTTTTTGCTGAGTTACACTATTTCCTGTAGCTTTACTTAAAGCATTAAGTACATTATCGGTTAATTGTCCAAGTAATAAGAATGAACCAAGGATAGCCTTTTCTCCAGCATCTAGATTGCCTATACTTAGACTGCCACCTGAACTATCTGTTGTCTCTATTTCATTCTGTATTCCAAATGTTTTAATAGTTGAATTCCCTTTTGTAGCAACAAATCCACCAAATGCACCATTTTCAATTTCAAGTTCACTATTACTAAGTTCAAAAAGTGCTCCGTCACACGCTGGGTAAACTATACCACCAGAATCAATAAAATCACCTTTATATATAGCTATACGGCTATTTATTTTAATTTTGGAATTATTAAAAATTACGATTGACCCAGGCATAAACTTAATATCATTAGATATAATCAATTCAGAATCGTCAAAAGTAATCTGAAAATTAAACGGAATTGGAAAATATATTCCATTAGTTGTTATACTAATATTCTTCCCAAAAATCGATAAATCTAAGCTTAAAAAATTAGTTGAAATATTTCCGCTAAACCATAAATTCGTTAAACCACCTTTATCAGCTTTTCTCCCAACTGAAAAAATGTTTTTAGTTAATCCATACCATACATTGAAGTTTTCATCTAAATAATATTCATCAGGAGAATATTTAAGTAAGGCTTTCTTTGGGCTAGAACCTATATTAAAAATGCTCGTTTTAGTAGAACCTATAAAATCGATAAGACAAGTATTATGTTGAGGATAAACTTCAGCCAAGCCGTCAAGGTTAGTATAACCTGTATATAGATCAGCTCTAGCTTTGTATACGCCATTTATCGTCATGACTTGAGTATGAATTTGCGGTAAATCATAACTTGAAAATGGGCATTCTCTACTATAAGCGTACACAGCAACTGTGCTGTTTCCACCACCATAGTCATAAATTACAAATGGTGAAATTAAATTGCCATTGTTAATAATCATGCTTCCGTTATTTACATTTTTTTCCTCGTTATTTTCAATTGGATTATTTCGATATCCTTCTTTAACAAAGCCTCTACAATCTAAAACTCCACCACTATTAATAGTAATTAAAGAATTATTTAACATAACAATTTGTGAATAAAAACCTGTACAGGAACCATTAATCCCACTAGAAGGTCTCCCAGTTTGTCCAAATACAACAACATTTGAATTCGAAGAAATTGTTAAATTTACATTTGATGTTATAAGAAGCGTCGAAACTAAATATTTTTCAACCGAATTCTTATCACAATCACTAAAGGAAGAAGAAAATTGGCCATATTCATCATAATTTGTATATGGTTCTTTTGTTGGCTGGTTAGAATCGGTTTGACTAGTGCCATACATATATTGTTCAGGATAAGTACCATCACTATTTTTTGTAATTGTCCCATTGTCTAAACTGGTTGGCAAAAGTAAATCCACGCCACTTTTTAATGTTCTACTTTCATTAAGACGAACAACCGAACCAGGATTAACCACTATTGTTGCATTTGCACTACCTTCATCAATCATTTGATTTGCATCATCAATAGCTGTTTCTAGATTAGTGTAATAAATTCCCTCTTTTCCTTTAATAAAAACATTTTTATCTGCTGTTTCGTCCTCTACTAAAGTAGCTTCACTTTGTATACTTTCGTTTAATAAAAATGATGAGTATCCTATAAACGAAAAACCCGATAAAGAAAGCGCTAATAGTGAAAAGATTAATTTTTTAAACAAAGAATTTCTCATATTTTTACTTCCAATAAAAATTTAGGATTTTCAATTGCGATAATTTTGTTATAAACATTAGTTAAGAAATCACCATTTACAACTTGTGCAATATTATACAGATATTCAAAATTAAAGATTACATTACTTAAATAGCTATCATAGTTATAGATTGTTAAATCTACAACACAATTTCCACTATCTAAATAAACATTTTCTATTGATAAATAATTTTCAATAATTAAATCTTGTGAATCCATCGTAACCGACAAACATTTAAATGAAGCGCTATTAAAACTTGTTGAATTAAATAAATCATTTTGTTCTAAGTCACTTAATTTAAAATTTTTTCCTAAAGAAATGGTCATTTTTATTCCTTCTTTAAATTCATTATAGTAATTTTCAATATATTGCAGTGTAAAAGATAAATTAATTGTAAAGGTATTTTCTGTAATACGTTTTTCTTCATCAACAAATCCATATTTAGAAAATTTTGTTTGTGTTAGTGAAATTTCTTTAAATATTTCATTCTTGCTTTGAACATCACCAGTATGTATTTCAATTTGAGAGTTAATCTCTAAATTTAAATTATTTTCGATAAAGGAAGCGAAGCCAAACGAAAAAGAAAACACAAATATTAAAGTTAATGTTATGTATTTAATAAAAGTAGCATTCTTTTTCATAATTTAAATATTAATCCTTTAATTCCATTTAGCGTAAAGACTTATGTTTCCAAATACAGGCGTTATATTCGTAAATTTTCCAGCATTGACATTATTTACATCGTTGGAAGAATACCAACCTTCAAATGTGGAGTTTTCTAAAAAAGGAATAGGTATTTCGTTAATTGGTACATAACTGCCTTCTTCAATTCTAATTCCAAATGAAACATTTCCAAATTTTCCAGAGTTTTCAAATGTTTCTCCGTTTCTTAAGTTGAAAGAAACTGTATAAAATTCTTTTGATGAATCATCTCCAGCGTTACTCATTGAAAAAATTGCTCGCCAACCATTATTTTCCTTAACAAAGATCTCACCTGTAGAAGTATTAATATAATAATCGCCTATTTGACCAAAATTTTCTTCTGGATCTGCAATTCCGTTATGCCATTTTGTGGCTATAGGTCTTTCTAACGCAATATCTTCTGTAGTCCCATCATTATAACTTATAGTAAGAACATAGCTCAAATCAGTAGAAGCCTCGTCATTATAAACTATGCTTTCAATAGACTTTCCATTAGAAATTGTAATAGTTTGATCTGGTATTGAAGGATCGGTAAATGTTATCGTGATGATATTAAAAATTCCATTTGTAGTAACATTAAAAGTTTTTATTCCTGTTCCGTCTTTTCCTTTTGGAATAGTGATTGTATCAGATTCAGTGCCGTCATCATATACGAATTTCAAAGTTGTATTCCCAACTTCATCGCTATCAACTTCAACATTAGAAATGCCTTTTCCTGTATCACCCTTTACTACAGGTATTGTAATAACCGTATCTTCTTTTGTTGTATCTGTGTAACTAATAGTTAAGGTAACTTTATCATCAACTAATGTAGATGAAATGTTAGCAATTCCATTGCCATCAACACCGTCCGTAACACTAGGTATCGTAAAAGTTAAAGGCGCAATATCTTCTCCAGAAAAAGTTATTGTGACAATTGTGTTACCGCTTTCATCGGTTGTAACTTTTGTATCAGTTATAGTATATTCATCGCCACCAAAAAAAGCTGAACAAGAACTTAATGGACCTATAAAGCAACTTAAACCTAATAAGAATAAAAATTTGCTTTTACAAAAAATTCTACTTTTCATATAAAAACCTCACAAAACTAAATCTAAATATGATGGCACTTCATCAAATAAAATAGGTTTTTCATTATTTGAGATTGCACCATTTGTAATAAATTGGAACGAGTGACTACCGATGGCTGCTAAAACACATTTTGCCAATGTAGAAGCCGATAAAAGTTCATTACTCCATCCAACGTTTATACCATGAAGAATATCATTAGCGATATCAACTTCTATATTATCACTAAAGCTAAAATATTTATTTTCATCGATATTATTAATCAGAACAGATCCATTATATCCACCACCATACCAAGCAATTGGTCGATTAACATAATAGCTTGTTGAACCATCACTATTTGATTCTCTATACGCCAAACCATTATTAATGCAGTATTGTTTTAAAATTGCTTTCATTGGGAAGAAAGTATCAATAGATAAATTGCCTAATTCACTTGAACTTCCGCCAAGTTGTCCAATATAAGCAGCAAAATTTGATTCAATTAAAGAATTAGAGTCTATCAAGTCAACATCTTTCCAGTCATAAAAGCGTGTATCTCCAGATAATGTAAGCTCAACAGGATACGATGTTCCGCCAATATCATTAGGGGTAATACCAAAAAAGCTTGCAAGTGTCTTAACCAGACTAGGCATACCATTATATAAATACGCTCCATTAAAAGCCGATTCAAATGCAATAGAATAAATTCCACTATTATAAAAATAAGTATCATTTATTGTAACATGAGCGTCAAAATTAACGCTTCCATCATCATTAATAATCCCAGAATAATTGTCTAATCCTTTTTGAATTTCATCTAATATAATTTCCGCATTGTTGGCTTCTTCATTAGTTAGACTTTCTGCTTCAAACAGACTAGAGAACAAATTATCAGCACTTCCATTAACATCTGCACTTGAATCAAAAAATTCAGAAAAAGTCGAATCAACTGTTGCTAAAGAATTGCTGAATTGTATACGTTTACTGTGATCAGTTGAATTAATTTTATTGCTACCTAGTTTTACAATAAATTCACCAGCATTTTGTAATAAGCAATTATCAACCAATAAACCATCTGTTGAGAAAGCTCTTAAGCAAGTTCTACCATTTTGAATAACGCTGTTTTTAATAGTATTGTTTTTTCCTTGGACTTCGAGGACAGTCCCTGTAAACCCTAAATTATACATGTTATCAATACTGTTGGAATTTGAAAATTTAGCATCATTAATTGTTAAATTGTCGCCATCTAGCAAAATTCCCGCATTGTCACAAAGATAAGCCCTAACAACAGGAATATTTTCAATATCACCAATGGAAACAAAAGTTAAAGGCCCAAAGAAATAATCTAACTCCCTATCAGGAGTCAATTTCCCAGTGACAGAGTCAATTTTCCCATGATTTGGATAGGCAAGTTCATGCATATTAATTGTAAACCCGTTGCCATAAAAATCTTTTTGAACCCTAACGCCAACTTTCATTTGCGTTGTATACTCAAAGCCTTGGACAAGCTGGCCATTTTTTAAAAATTGATTAATAAATTTTGTTTCAATCTTAGGGTCTTGGAAATAAATAAAATCATTGAAATTAAAGCTCTGTGTATCGAAATTGTAATTGCCAAAAAGTTTTGTATTTTGTTGTTTATATTCATTAATATAACTACCATTTGAATCTTTATTTAAAGCATTCTCTCTTGATTCTAAATTTACTTGCATTACTACAACTTCACCATTTTGCGATTTGTTAGTACACATCATTAAATCGTTAAACGAGTAAACATTTATGCCTTCATCAACAATATTAAATGAATAAGTATTCACAATATATGACTCACTTTCAGCCCCAAGCGTTAAATAAGCTTCACCATCATCATTTATAGTGATTGTATTTCTGGACTGATCAAATGAAATATTATCACTTTTTTCTAAAACAACATAAGAAGAATTCCCAGAATCAGAAAAAACTTCAACCTCTATTTCTATTTGAGCATTATTCTTTTTCAAGCTTGTCGCGCTCAAATCATCATTATAGCTAATATCATATTCACCATAATATCTAACAGGATCAATTTGTGTTCCACTAGCTTGATTAACAGGATTTATTAAAACAAGTCCTTGATCATAAATAAAAGCATTCATATAGTAGGACACTCTTCTATTTTCAGTTCGACAAACAATTATCGCTTCTCCAGTTTCGCTTCCCGTTTCTAAGTAATACACATCATCCTTTTTAGAAATTTTTGCAATATTAGGGTCAACTTCACCTTGAAATTCCCAGACTAATGTATCACTTCCAGGTTTTAAAAGTTGAGTTTTGTCATATTCTAAAGTTGCTTCTAACTTATATTCGCCATTTGTTTTAAAACCCTCATTTTCACGATAATTCCAAATAATTCTAGGATCTACACCAACATTATTTGTTAAAGCAACAACGCTTACAAAAGTTAAAAGAGCAATAACAAAAGGTATGATAAGTAATATAACTAATGTTTTCTTTTTCATACTATGCTACCTCCATTTTTCTAAAAACTTTTTGCCATCTTTTTTTAGGGTTAACAAAAGTTGGTA
>CALXNI010000063.1 GCA_944389715.1 uncultured Clostridia bacterium
GTATTATTATAATAGATTAAAAATTATTTAATTAAATTAATTACTAAACAAATTATATTATACCAAGCTCCAGAATCAATTTTAATAAGTACCTAAAAATCAAGTACTTTAATAAATATGTAAAAACGCTAAAAAATACGACGCACGAGAATCGATTTTAAGGCGTTTTTATTTTTTAGACATATAGTTTGCTGTCTGTAAAAATAGGCAAAATACTGAAATATAAGGTTTTTAGAAAATTTAAAGAAAAATAAAAATCTTATAATTTTTTTGAATAAAAAACTGGTTACAATAATGAAAAAAAATCCAACCAGGAAAAATCGAAAAATAATGAAGCATTAGAATTGGATTTAAGAGGATTTTATAAAGTAATAGTATAATTAATTGTTCTAATAAATAGCTGAAATGCCTGATATAAGGCTTGTGGCAAAATCGTGAGATTGGATCATATATATATGATTTTATATTTTGCCCCTATACCTTATTGCGCAAAACTTTGATTTTGTGCAATGTTATGCTTTTATTTTTTTCACTTCTCTCTGCTAATGCTTTACAAAACAAACAAGCAAGATAGAAATAAATTTTATTTTTATCTTGTTTGCTTTGTTTAAATTTTATTTTCTATTCTTAAAAAAATAATTCATTCTAGCTAGAAATTCTTCATTAGATTTTGTATTTAAAATTTGGTCTATCAATTGCTCTGTCATTTCTTGAACAGACATATTTGCTATTGCTTTTCTTAATGCAAAAACAGTTTCTAGTTCCTCTTTAGATAAAAGTAATTCTTCTTTTCTGGTTCCTGACTTATTTATATCTATAGCAGGGAAAATTCTTTTTTCTGATAATTTTCTATCTAAATGTACTTCCATGTTTCCTGTACCTTTGAATTCTTCAAATATTACATCATCCATTCTACTGCCAGTATCAACTAATGCAGATGCCAAGATAGTTAAACTTCCTGCATCCTCAGTATTTCTTGCTGCTCCAAAAAATCTTTTTGGTTTATGTAAAGCACTTGGGTCTAAACCTCCTGATAAAGTTCTTCCTGAACTAGGTATTACTAAATTATATGCCCTTGCTAGTCTTGTAATACTGTCTAAAAGAATAACTACATCTTTTTTTTGTTCAGTTAGCCTTTTTGCTCTTTCTAATACCATTTCAGCAACTTTTACATGGTGTTCTGGTAATTCATCAAAAGTTGAATATATTACTGTACCTTTTATAGAACGTTTCATATCTGTAACTTCTTCAGGCCTTTCATCAATTAAAAGTACAATTAATTCAACTTCTGGGTTGTTAGTTGTTATGCTATTTGCTATTTTTTTTAATATAGTAGTCTTTCCAGCTTTTGGTGGAGCAACAATCATTCCCCTTTGCCCCTTACCTATTGGTGATAATAAATCCATTAATCTCATTGTATATTCTGTTGGAGAAGTTTCTAATTTTAATCTTTTATTTGGATATATAGGTGTTAAGTCATCAAAAGAGATCCTTTTCATTGCTTTTTCTGGATGTTCTCCATTTACTTCGCCCACATATATAAGTGCTGGGAATTTTTCTCCTTCTTTTGGAATTCTTTTTATTCCTTTTACCATGTCACCAGTGTTTAAGTGAAATCTTTTTATTTGAACTGGAGATATGTATACATCTTTTGGCGTAGGTAGATAATTCTCTCCACGTAAAAATCCATAACCATCTGGAAGTACTTCTAATATGCCTTCTACGAATTCATCTCCCTCGTTTGTTAATTTGTATGTTCCATCTAAAGACTCAGACTTTTTTTCATTATTATGATTATTTTCATTTGTACTTAATAATGAAATAATCTCATCTTTTTTTAATTTAGACAAATTCTTTATACCTTTCTCTTTTGCTTTGTTTTTTAATTCTGAAAGACTTAAATCCTTAAGCTCCATATTTATGATTACCCCCTTATTTAATTTTAATAGTAAAATTTATTGGAAATAAAAAAAGAATTTAAATAATTAGAACTAGTATTAGACATTATAAATTAGGTAGGTTATAAAATATAACCTGCCTATTATTAATTATTTTTATCTATGTATACTCTTTCATTTGGTAAATACATATCTAGTTTTTCTCTTGCAACTTTTTCTATATATTCTTTAGAATCTATATTAGATTTAGTCTCATATAAAGATTCTTGGTAAGCTAGTTGTGAATTTAATTGTTCTAAATAATAGTTTTGTGTATTTTTATAAGAGTTTAAAGTCTTCTGTTGTCCAATAAATATATAAAAAATATATGCTAAAATACCTAATATTAATATTTTTTTATAAATTTTTTTCGCTTTTAATGTTTTTTTCATCTGTGTTTATCTCCAGTAACAAACAAAATATACTTTGTTATTTAATCTATATTATATATTTCAACAAATTTACGTGAAATCCTTCTTATATTCATTTTTTTTATTTTTATTATGTATATTTTTTAATTTTATTTTTAAATTTGACAACATATTACATCCTTTTTTCTTAAAATTTATGACAATAAATGAAATTGGTTTGAATATAAATTTTTTTATAATACCAAGTACGCATTTAAATGGTATTATTATAATAAAATATATAATCTTTTTAATAATATTAATTATAAATAAATTAATCTTTATAAAAATTTTACTAAATAAAAGTAGATAAATAGATATACCTATAAATATACCTATAAATATAAATCCTCTCAATTCGCCATTATTAAACTTAAATATAGAGTATAATATAATAAACCCTGTTATAATCCAAAATAATATATCTTGAATATATGTAATCAAGTCATTTGTTTTAAAAGATTTTCTTAATATTCTGAATATATCAAATAACATACCAATCAAGAAGCCATTTAATATAAAAATTACAAATAAATATGCTTGATTTTCCAATTTATCACCTTAAACAAATTTATTTTTATTATTTAAATATCTTTCCTAACAAAGATCCACCTTTTTTATCTAAATTCTTTTCAGAATATGATAAGTTACATATTTCCCCCTCTACCACAACCTCTGAAGTATCAATACTTAGTTTGTTTATTCTTAAATTATCACCTTTTACATTTAAAAGACCTAATTCAGTTTCTACGATTACTACTTGATCATCAAAACTAAGAACATCTAAAACTCCTGATATACTTAGTTTTTCTCTGTTTTCTAAAACAAGATTCTGTATTACTGTGCTATTTAAACTTCTTTTTTCTTCAATGTTCATAAATACTACCCCTTTCGTTATTTTTTAGGTACATAAATATATATATTCATGCCTTGTCTATTTTAGAACGAAAAAATGTAATTTGTGTGAGGGAATTCTAGGGACTGTCCCATAAAATCACCAATTTATTGGGGATTTTGGGGACTGTCCTGAATTCACGGAAAATACACAAATTACATTTTAAAAAGAGAGAATTTTTGAAAATTCTCTCCTCAAATATATATAATAATTTATTTATTAATGTCTAAAATGTCTCATATTTGTAAATATCATTGCAATTCCATATTCGTTACATTTATCTATTGAATCTTGATCCCTTTTTGAACCACCTGGTTGAATGATAGCTGTAATTCCTGCCTCGTGTGCTGCTTCTACACAGTCTGAGAATGGGAAGAAAGCATCAGAAGCAAGTACAGCACCTTTTGTTATTCCTTCTTCAATTAGTTCATCTGCATGCTCTATTGATTGTTTTGTTGCCCATATTCTATTTACTTGTCCTGGTCCTATTCCAATTGATTGCTTATTCTTTCCTAGTGCTATTCCGTTTGATTTTACATATTTAACTATTTTCCATGTAAATAACATATCTTCTAATTCTTTTTCTGTTGGTTTTCTATTTGTAACTACTTCATATCCGTCTAGCAATTCTGAATCTATGGTTTGTAGTATTATTCCTCCATTTACCTTCTTAATATCGTATGAACCCTTAGGCTGTTTTACAGTTATGCTTGGAAGTAAAAGTATTCTTAAATTTGGTTTAGTTTTTAATGCTTCTAGAGCTTTTTCTTCATATGAAGGAGCAACAATTACTTCTAAGAAAATTTCTTTCATTTCTTTTGCAATTTTTTCTGTTATTTCTCTATTGGAAACAACTATTCCTCCAAAAATTGAAGTTTTATCTGCTTCAAACGCTTTTTTCCATGCTTTATATATATCAGAATCACTTCCTACTCCACAAGGATTTCCGTGTTTGCATGCAACAACAGTTGGTTCATCAAATTCTTTTAATAATTCTAAAGCTCCATTTGTATCGTTTATGTTATTAAATGATAATTCTTTTCCGTTTAATTGTTTTGCTATTGTTAGAGAGCCCTCGCATTTTCCAATCTCCTTATATAGAGCACCAATTTGATGTGGGTTTTCTCCGTATCTCATTTCTTGAACTTTTTCGTAAGTTAGAGTTAATTCTTGAGGTAAGCTTTCATCTTTTCTTTCTTCTTTTAAATATTTACATATCATGGCATCATAACTTGCTGTATGTTCAAAAACTTTATTCATTAGATAAAATTTAGTATCTAAAGAAACTTCTCCATTTTCTTTTAATTCTGATAGTACTTTTTCGTAGTCCATAGGGTCTGTTATAACTGTTACATCTTGATAGTTTTTGGCTGCGCTTCTAAGCATAGTAGGACCACCTATATCTATATTCTCAACAGCCTCTTCCCTCTTCACATTTTCTTTTAATATTGTTTGCTTGAATGGGTATAAATTTACTACCACAAAATCAATTGTATCTATATTTAGGTCCTCTAGCTGTTTCATATGGTTTGGATTGCTTCTCATTGCCAATATTCCAGCATGTACTTTTGGGTGAAGTGTTTTTACTCTTCCATCCAAGCATTCTGGAAAACCAGTTAGCTCAGATATTTCTATTGCATTTACTCCCTCTTCTTTTAATTTTTTATAAGTACCACCAGTTGAAATTATTTCAATTCCCATTTTTTCTAATTCTTTTGCGAAATTAACTATTCCAGTTTTATCAGAAACACTAATTAATGCTTTCACTTAATTTACCTCCTTCAAAATTCGTGAAGCAAATTTGAATTATTAACTATTCATTATTCACTTTACTACTGAACACATTATATTACAAAAGAAAAGATAATACAACATTAATAGTCAATATAATTTTGTTTACAATTAATTATAGAATCTATAAAAATATTATCTTTTTCTATAAAATAAATTATTAAATACTTTTTGTTAAATAAAATTTTTCTATATGAATTATTAGTTGAAAGTTTTGGGAACATATAAGAAAATAATAATAAAGATTGAATACTAGAATTAAAATCTTCAAAGAACTTTTTAGCAGCTGATTTACTATATTTCTGCTTATAATAATAGTAAAAATATAAGTCATCTTTTGCATTTTTAGAAATTAAAATTTTCATTATTGTTTAGATATTTATTCTATAAACTTTTTCATATCAAATAAAACTTCTTCTATAGGAGTGCCCATATCTCCGTTTAGTCTTTCTTCTTTTGCACAATTTATGTCATAATTTATTTTTTGAATTATAGTATTGTTTAATATGTTAGTTTTAGATTTAAAATTCATCCTTTTCACCTCCGTTTTTTTATTTATTCCCCCATTTAATTAGCCTAATTATATATTAATATTAGATATAAATCAAGAATAAATGTTCGACACTATATGACAAATTGTAATTTGTTGTCTAGAGATTAGAGGTTAGAGGTTGGAGATTAGAATTTAAAAATGTAGGGACGGCAATCTGCCGTCCGAAAAATACGAAATTTATTGCAAATGTTGTAGGGGCGATTTTAA
>CALXNI010000064.1 GCA_944389715.1 uncultured Clostridia bacterium
AACAGTTATTTTATATTGCTGACAATAAATATAATGGAAGTTTACCAATTCACGTCCACTTTGTAATGGACGAGTTTGCTAATGTGAGTCTGCCTGATGATTTTGATAAAATTTTGAGTGTTATGAGGTCAAGAGGAATTTCAGTAAGCATTATTCTACAAAACTTAGCTCAATTAAAGGCATTATTTGAAAAACAATGGGAAAGCATTGTTGGAAATTGTGATACTTTTCTTTATTTGGGTGGAAACGAACAAAGTACACACAAATATGTTTCAGAATTGTTAGGAAAAGAAACTATAGATTTAGATACTTATGGTAAGAGTTCTGGAAGGAGTGGCAGTTATTCAACGAATTATCAAATTTCTGGAAGAGAGTTAATGACCCCAGATGAAGTGCGACTATTAGATAATAGATATGCACTTCTTTTTATTAGAGGTGAAAGACCTATTATTGATTTTAAATATAATATTTTAAAACATCCTAATATTAATTATACAGTTGATGGAAAAGGTAAGCCATATATTTATGGAAAAACAGATAAAGTTACCGCTTCTATTGTGATAGATGAAAATATAAAAGATTATGAGAACAAAAATACTGGTGAGGAAGTGAAAGAGACTTATAAACTTTTATCAGAGGAAGAACTAGAAAAATTGATAATGGAGGTAGAGTTGTGAAAATAGAAAAAGTTTTTATAAATGTTGTAAAAAAAATACTTTTTATAGCATTTATAATTTTTATATTGAATATAGCTAAAGCATCACAAGTTTTTGCAGCAAATGAAGAGCCACTTACTGTTATAAATAATCTATCAGATTTTATTTTTGGATTAATTAGAGCAGTGGGACTTATAATTCTTGGTTTTGGTGTGGTGCAAATTGGTATGTCGCTTAAATCGCAAGATCCTAGTCAAAGAGCAAATGGTTTTCTAACCCTTGCGGGTGGAGTTGTGATTACATTTGCTAAAGAAATTTTAGGAATAATAACAGGAAGTTAAAAGAGTTTTAAAAGTAGATTATCAACAGTAATCTACTTTTTTGAAAGGAGGAAAATTCATAGAAGAAAAAAAGAAATATCAAATAATATATGCAGATCCGCCGTGGCAATTTAAAGTTTATTCAGATAAAGGAAAAGGACGTTCAGCAGAAATTCATTATCCAACAATGAAAATAGAAGATATCTGTAATTTACCAGTAAATAATATAGCTAGTAAAGATAGCATTTTATTTATGTGGGTTACATTTCCAAATTTAATGGAAGGATTAAAAGTAATTAAAAGTTGGGGATTCACATATAAAACAGTGGCTTTTGTATGGATAAAGCAAAATAGAAGAAAACCAAGTTTGTTTTGGGGAATGGGATTCTGGACAAGGGCAAATGCTGAAATATGTTTATTAGCAACAAAAGGAAAGCCAAAAAGAATCTCGGCAAAAGTACATCAAGTTATAGTTTCTAAAATTGAAGAACATAGTAAAAAGCCTAATGAAACTCGAAAAAGAATTGTAGAGCTTATGGGAGACCTTCCAAGAATTGAACTTTTTGCAAGAGAAAAAGTAGTTGGTTGGGATGTTTGGGGGAATGAAGTAAAAAGTGATATTGATTTAATTGAATATGAAGATAGTAAAAAATCGTAATGTTGAAAATATTGTATATATGTAGGAGGTGGTAAATAGTGAGTGATAACTGGGTGGTTGGAAATTTACAAAATTCAATAGATACGTGGAATTCAAAATTAAGCGAAATATGGACTATTGTATCACAATCACCAGAAGAATTTAGAGGAGGAACAATATGGGAAGTAATTGTTAATATACACGGAGCAATACAAGCAATCGCATTGGCATTACTTGTGTTGTTTTTTGTTGTGGGTGTAATGAAAACTTGTGGAAGTTTCGCGGAAGTTAAAAAACCAGAACACGCAATAAAATTATTTATTCGTTTTGCTTTAGCAAAAGGATTAATAACTTATGGTTTGGAATTAATGATGGCAATATTCAAAATAGTACAAGGAGTTGCAAGTACAGCAATGAACGCAGCAGGATTTGGAGAAGTAATACAAACAACATTACCAAATGAAATTATAACAGCAGTAGAGGCCTGTGGATTCTTTGAAAGCATACCGTTATGGGCAATAACTATTATTGGTGGGTTATTCATAATGATTTTAAGTTTCATTATGATACTTACTGTTTATGGAAGATTTTTTAAGATTTATTTATATACAGCTATTTCTCCAATGGCATTTGCAAGTTTTGGCGGAGAGCCTACGCAAAACATTGGCAAAAGTTTTTTGAAAGGATACTCAGCTGTTTGTTTAGAAGGAGTTATTATAATTTTATCTTGCATAATATTTTCACTATTTGCAGCAACTCCACCTGTAGTAGATGCTAGTGCTGAGCCAGTAACAATGGTGTGGAAATATATTGGCGAACTCATATTTAATATGCTTGTATTAGTAGGAACAGTAAAAATATCTGACAGATTAGTAAGAGAAATGTTAGGTTTATAAGGAGGAAAAAATGTATGGATGAAATGTATTACTATTCCTTTTGTATAGGATATGATTTAATGAATAAATTTTTTGCAAATAGTCCTTTTCCTGAAAGTGATATAGTTTTTGAAGAAAGTAAAAAATTAGCAAAAAAATTTATGAGATCTGCAGAATATAGAGATATGTCTAAAAGCGGATATGAAAAACTAACAGAATGGTTAGAAAAAAATGAAGAAAAAATAAAAAGAGAATATGTCAATCTTATAAAGAAAGAAAAAGAAATGACTCTATAAGGGGGAAAATGATTTTGGAAGAAAAAATAAAAATAGCAAAAGTGTGGCATATAGATAATAATGAATTGAAATGTTGTAATAAAAAAATTGCAATAATAAATTACAAAGATGTTGAAATAGCAATATTGAAACAAGAAAAAAATTGGAGTACACAAAATCTTTTAATAAAAGATAAAAATAATGAGTATTGGCAACTAGGAATTATACCAATAAAATTTAATTTATTTTCAAATACTGTAATAACAGACAAGGAAGGCCAAAATAGAGCTGAACAATACAGAAATGAAACAACGGAAGTTTATAAAAATATGAATTTAAAAAAATTTTGGCAAAAGAAAATAGAAAGAGATGAATTTTTTAATAAATGTGAATTAGCGTATATTGAAAAATATTATCCAGACATTTTGGAAAAAGCAATAGAAAGTAGAAAAATCTTCGAGAGAGATAGAGATAAAAGATATGAGGAAGAAAAAATAAATAGACAAATACAAGAAAAGAAAGAGGTTAAGAAAACCAATTCTATTTTTCAAAAAGAGCTTAAAGAGATGAAATATACAATTTTTACTGGAGGAACGGTAATTGTAAAAGACTTTGAATTTTATAAAGATAATAAATATGAAAATGGAAAGACTATTCAAAATAATGTCCTATATTTAGCGAAAGAATATGGAATAAATATACCACTTGCTACACAAGGCTTTATAAATAATAGGTTAGTAAGATATAATTTAAACACAAAAGAAGTTGTTTTTAAAATAATAAACAATAATAAAAAATGTAGTACAAAAATCGGAATTTATTTAAATAAAATATATGAAAAAGTAAAAGAAGAAGTAATAGAAAAAATTAAGAGGCAAAATAAAAAAATAATAGAAGTAAGATAAAAAAGTATATTAAGGAGATTAAATACAATGGAAGTAAAAATAAATAAAGAAATAAGAGAATACACAGAAAGTATATTTTTTGGCTTGTCGCTGAGGCAATTTATTTTTTCTCTATGTGCTTGTGGCATTGCTGTATTGCTATATTTTATTTTAAAGCCATATTTAGGAATAGAAACATTATCGTGGGTATGTATTTTAGGAGCAATACCATTTGCAGTTTTAGGTTTCTTAAAATACAATGGGATGACAGCTGAAAAGTTTATTATAGCTTGGATAAAATCAGAAATATTTACACCTAGAGTTCTAACTTTCAAGTCGAAAAACTTATATTTAGAAGTCTTAAAAGCCATAGAAGGTAATAAAAAGAAGTTGAAGAAGGGAGTAAAAGAAAAAGAAATTGAGAGCACTAAATAAAATATTTAAACGAGATAAGGAAAAATTAAGAGTTCCTAGAAGTGTACAGGATGCTATTCCAGTCAAAGCAATTTGGCAGGATGGCATCTTTTTAGTTGGAAAGAATAAATATTCAAAATGTTATAAATTTTCCGACATAAATTATGCAATAGCAGGCAGAGATGATAGAGAAACAATGTTTTTACAATATTCAGAAGTATTAAATAGTTTTGATACAGGGGCAACTACAAAAATTACAATAGCCAACAGAAGATTAAATAAAGTTGATTTTGAAAAAACAATGATGTTGCCTATGGCAGATGATAACTTAGATAAATATAGAAAAGAATACAATACAATGTTGTTGAGTAAAGTTTCTGGAGCAAACGGAATAATACAAGAAAAATTTATAACAATAACAGTAGAAAAGAAGGACATAGAAGAGGCAAGAAACTATTTTACAAGAGTAGGAATAGACTTGGCAAGCCATTTAAAAGATTTAGGTTCGATTTGTATTGAATTAGATGCAAGCGAAAGATTAAGATTATTGCACGATTTTTATAGAATTGGTGAAGAAACTAATTTTGAAAATTTTGATATGTTAGATAATATGAAAAAGGGACATAATTTTAAAGACTTTATTTGTCCAGATACAATGGAATTTGAAAAAGATTATTTCAAAATAGGAGACAAATATGGAAGAGTTATATTTTTAAAAGAGTATGCAAACTATATTAAAGATAGTATGGTAGCAGAATTAACTGACATAAATAGAAATATGATGCTTAGTATAGATGTTATTCCAATTCCAATGGATGTAGCTGTAAAAGAAGCGGAAAATAGAAGATTAGGAGTAGAAACTAACATTGCGAATTGGCAAAGAAGGCAAAATGCAAATAATAACTGGAGTAGTATTATACCTTATGATATGGAATTGCAACGAGAACAGAGTAAGGAATTTTTAGATGATTTAGTTACTCGTGATCAAAGAATGTTTTTAGCAGTTTTGACTATGGTGCATATAGCAGAAAGTAAGGAAGAATTAGATAATGATACACAAGCATTATTAACAACAGCACGAAAACATTTATGTCAGTTTGGAGTGTTGAAATTTCAACAACTTGACGGACTTAATACAGCGCTACCTATTGGCGTTAGAAAAATAGATGCATTAAGAACTTTAACAACAGAAAGTTTAGCAGTTTTTATGCCTTTTAGAGTTCAAGAAATTAGGCACACTAATGGAATTTATTACGGTCAAAATATTATAAGTAAGAATATGATTATAGCTGACAGAAAACAATTATTAAATGGAAATAGTTTTATATTGGGTGTAAGTGGTTCAGGAAAAAGTTTTACAGCAAAAGAGGAAATTGTTTCTGTTATGTTACGAGATCCTAATGCTGATGTAATAATAATAGATCCTGAAAGAGAATATGCATCATTGATAAAAGCACTTGGAGGACAAACAATTTATATTTCAGCAACAAGTAACAGCCATATCAACGCAATGGATATGAACAGCGAGTATGGAGACGGAGCAAACCCTGTAATATTAAAGTCTGAGTTTATATTATCTCTTTGTGAGCAATTAATAGGAAGTGGAAGTTTAGGAGCAAAGCAAAAATCAATTATAGATAGATGTACAGCCAATGTGTATAGATATTATCAACAAGGAAATTACCAGGGAACACCACCTACTTTGCAAGACTTTTATAATGAGTTATTAAGGCAAAAAGAACCTGAGGCAAAAGAAATAGCATTAGCTATAGAATTATTTGTAAATGGAAGTTTAAATACTTTTGCAAAAGAAACAAATGTTGATACAAACAACCGACTTGTTTGTTATGATATTCTTTCATTAGGAAAACAATTACAAGCAATAGGTATGCTAGTTGTATTAGATAGTATTTTAAATAGAATAACAAAAAATAGAGCAAAAGGTAGAAATACCTTTATTTTTATTGATGAAATTTATTTGTTATTTCAACACGAATATTCAGCGAACTTCTTATTTACTTTATGGAAAAGAGTTCGTAAATATGGTGCTTATGCTACAGGTATAACACAGAACGTAGAAGATATGTTACAAAGTCATACAGCTAGAACGATGCTTGCAAATTCAGAACTTATTATAATGTTAAATCAAGCATCAACAGATAGAATAGAGCTTGCGAAACTTCTTAATATATCAGACTTACAAATGAATTATATAACTAATGTAGGGGCAGGAGAAGGTCTAATAAAAATAGGCAGTTCATTAATACCTTTTGCTAATAAATTTCCAAAAGATACAGAACTATATAAATTGATGACGACTAAACCAGGAGAAGGTGCATAAAATGATTAAAAAATTTATATATTTCTTTATTATTATATTGCTAATAGGCATAGTGCTTATTAGCATTTATTTTATTTATAAAGAATTAAAACAAAACAAAGAACAAGAAGATAATTTTGAAAAATTAATTGAAATAGTTGAAAATACTAATAATGAAAACAACAATAATGATAATGAAAAAATAGATTTAACTAAATTATATAAATTAAATAATGACCTAGTAGGCTGGATAAAAATTGATAATACAAGTATAAATTATCCTATTATGCAATCGAAAAATAACCCTAATTATTATTTAAGAAGAGATTTTTATAAGAAATATTCTACGTATGGAACTCCTTTTTTATCTGAACAATGTGATATTTATAAAAGTGATAACAATATTGTATATGGACATAATATGAAAAATAAGAAAATGTTTGGAGAATTAGAGAACTATAAGAAAGAAATATACTATAATGAGCATCAAATAATAAAATTAACAAAATTAGAGAAAACTTCAAAATATCAAATATTTGCTGTATTTAAAACAACAGCCTATAACAATAACAGTTTTAAATATTATGATTATATAGACTTTCAAAATGAAGAAGATTACAAGAATTTTATAAATAAATGTAAAGAATTATCTTTTTATAAAGCACACCAAACACCAGAATACAAAAATAGATTACTTACACTTTCTACTTGTGAATACAGCAATAAAAATGGAAGATTAGTTATTGTAGCCTATGAAGTAAATGATTAGGTGGTGATTAGTTGAAAGATATTAAAATAAAAGAAAACAGAAAAGGAACAATAAAAACAATAGATAAAGGCTTAATAAATACACAAAAATTAAAAGATAATTTAATTTCAATAAAAGATAAAACAAAAGAGCCTTATGAAAATAATTACAACTCAGGAGGAGAATATGCATCAGAAAAAATTACACAAACAATGTCTAATATGCCTAATAATATATATAGGGTAAATCAAGTAGGAAAAAACAATTTTAGAAAGACAAAAGATAGCATATATAAGATCAAAGACAAAATTCATAATTATAAAAGAAAATCGACAATAAAGCAAAGAGTGAAAAACATCTCAAAAATAAGAAAAAATATAAAAAATACTACCAAAAGAACAGTGAAAACTGCAAAAACAACAGCAAAAGTAACTGTTAAAACTACACAAAAAGTTACTAAAGCTATAAAAACAACAGCGAAGGCAACAGCAACTGCTATTAAGGTAACTGTAAAAGCCACAATAGCAACAGTGAAAGCCATAATATTAGGAATTAAAGCATTAATTGCAGCTATAGCAGCAGGAGGCTGGGTAGTAGTTGTAATAATTTTAGTAATATGCCTAATTGCTTTTTTATGTAGTTCTATATATGGAGTTTTCTTTTCGAGTGAAAATGAAAATGGAACTAATATGAGTTCTGTTATTTCAGAACTTAATGATGAATTTATGAAAAAAATTACAGATATACAAAATAGCACAGAACACAACGAATACGAAATAAATTCAAACCGTGCAGAATGGAAGAATATTTTAGCTATCTATGTTGCAAAAGTAAGCAACGGAGACGATGAAGTTGAACTAATGACCTTAGATGATAAAAGAGTGCAAACTTTAAAAGATGTGTTCTGGGATATGAACAATATTTCTTCAAAAACAGAAACAAAAGATGATAAAACAATTCTTTATATTGAGGTTACAAGTAAAACAATAGAAGAAATGATGAACAAATATAGTTTTAATGATAAGCAACGACAACAAGTTGAAGAATTATTAAAAGATGAATATGCAAGTTTGTGGAGTTCTGTTATATATGGTACATCTTCTGGAAGTCAAGACATAGTTAAAGTAGCTAAACAACAAATAGGAAATGTGGGCGGACAGCCGTACTGGTCTTGGTATGGTTTTTCGAGCAGAGTAGAATGGTGTGCTTGTTTTGTTAGTTGGTGTGCAGATCAATGTGGATATATAGATGCAGGAATAATACCAAAGTTTGCAAACTGTCAAAACGAAGGTGTTGCTTGGTTTAAAACAGTCGGTTTATGGAAAGATGCAGGATATGTACCTAAATCAGGAGATATTATATTTTTTGACTGGGAAAATGACGGAATATCAGACCACGTAGGTATAGTTGAAAAAGCAGAAAGTTATACAATATATACAATAGAAGGTAACACATCAAATGATGTGTGTAAACAAAATAAATATAATATTGATAGCAGTGATATTTTAGGATATGGAACACCAAACTATAAATGAACATTTTTTCAGGATAAAGACATGAAATTATTTTTTTATAACTTGTATCACAGTAATTTCAATACTTCTACGAGTTTTAAATAGTAAAATTACGCTGTAAATACTGAAATATAAGCGTTTTTGTTTTTTACTAAAATTTTGTAAAAAATTATTTGATTATAAATAGCTATATACACAATTTTACATTTTATAAAACTAAAGCTATCTTAAAAAAAGTAATTTTAGCACAAAAAATCTTTGCACCATTTAATATAACTGCATTGTAAGAGTTGAAAAATTTTTTTTATGTCTTTATCCTGACATTTTTTTATAAGTACTATAAAATTTAAAATAAATATGTTATAATATGAATAAATAGCAAATAGGAGAAATAAAGTATGATATTGTATGTAGTTAGACATGGAGAAACAGAAGCAGGAGAAAAAGGTGTTATAGCAGATATAAAAGCTAAATTGACATATAAAGGAATAAAACAAACACTTATGTTGAAAGATGAAATAAATAAGTTAAATATAGATATAGTATATTATTCGCCTATTAGTAGAACAAAACAAACATTGAAATTACTTAATTTAAAAAAGAATATAATAGTAATCGAAGATAATAGACTGAAAGAAAGGAATATGGGAATATATGAAAATGCAAAATATAATTCTATAGACTGGGAAAATTTTTGGAGTTACAATTCAGAGACAATGTATTCAGGTTTAGAAACAATGAAAAGTGTATATAAAAGGGTAAGTGATTTTTTGAATGAGTTAAAAGCAAACAAAAAAGAAGAAAGAATTTTGTTAATAACGCATGGTGGAGTCGCTCGTGCTATCGATTGGTATTTTAATGGAATAGATTCTAAAGCTAAATTTGATTGCCAAAATTGTAAGGTATATAAATATAAATTTTAAAGCAAGGTGAAACATGGAAGATTGTTTAAATTTAGAAAAGATAGATGAATATTTAGAGAAAAAAATAATGAAAAATACTAATAAAATTGTATGCTCATATTATGAAGTAAAAATAATATTAAATGTAATGAAAAAAGACGAAATGCTTTTTTTAAAAATAGCAAGGGATAAATTTTATCAAAATGGATATGATGTTTTTTTTACAAATGCAAAATATTTTTATGATAATATGATTCAAATAGTTCAAAGCAATGAAATGTTAGTTGCAATAAAGCAATAAATAGTATAAAAGTGAATAATGTCAATAATTTTCAAAAATTTCACTAAAAAATAGCTTTATTTTATTAGCGAATATTTCACTATGGTGTATGTATAATCTAAGTCTATTTTTATAAAAAGACTTAGATTTTTATTTTTTTGTTTAT
>CALXNI010000065.1 GCA_944389715.1 uncultured Clostridia bacterium
CTTGCATATACATCATCATATCCTTCTTCCCACCATTTAATTAATTCTGGGATTAATTCTGGTGGATCTTGTAAATCAGCATCCATAAAGATTACAGCATCACCTGTAGCATAATCTAAACCAGCCATCATCGCAATCTCCTTACCAAAGTTTCTAGAAAAATCTACATATGATATTCTTTGATCTTCTTTTCTGTATTCCTTTATTAATTCTATAGTTTTATCCTTGCTTCCATCATTTACAAATAAGATTTCAAATTCATAACCTTTATTGTCATCCATCAACTTTTGCAATCTTTTATATAAATATGGTAATGATTCTTCTTCATTGTATGCTGGAATAATTATTGTAATTTTCTTCACTTTTATACTTCCTCCTTTATGAATTCCGATTTAATTTTATTTCATTATTCTTTTTTTGTCAAAATGACTTATTTTTTATTTATTCTTATTTTTTATCGATAATTCTTGTTTTTTCTCACTAATAGTATAACATTCATAAATATAAAAAATAATATAGATATTCCACTTATTGCAAGTCCTTGATTTAAGCCTTTGCTTCTGTAATGCATTTCGATATTATGTTCTCCACTTTCTATTGGAACTGCCATCATTGATTCTGCTACTTCTACTGGTTCTACATCTACACCATCTATTTTTATATCCCATCCTTCATCATATGGCACACTGAAATATAATAAATTTTCATCAGTTTTTACATTTATTCTGCCAGTTATATAATTATCTTTAAAATCTTGTATTTGCATTTCATTTTCAGTTATATTTTTATACAAATTTTGTATTTTTTCATCATTTTCTATATATATTAATAAATTCTTATAATCAATTTGATCCTCTTTTAATTCTAATTCAATAGTAACATCTGTATCTTTTGTAAATCTTCCCAATGATTGTATTCCGCTTCTATATACCTGTAGCCAATCTCCAAAATCTTCTCCATTTACTTTGATATTAACATTTGAATAAGAAGTAGCTCCTTCATCTTCTTTATATAAATATATTGCACCATCTTCTTGCATTTTAAATTTGTAAATTATTTTTGCAGTTTGATTTGAATCTATCTTTTTTAATACTGTAATCTCTTCATTTTCTTCACTTTTACTTTCTGTTAAATTTTCTAATTCCTTTGTAATTCCTTCCACCTCTGTTAATACATCTTCATCTGTATTATTTAATGCTTTATATAACGTATTTTGATTTTCAAAAGCATTTGTACTACTAAACTTAACATTTTGTATATTTTTATTAACTAAATATGCAAATGGAAAAGCAGTATTATTTTCATATACAAAGTTTCCATTTAAATTTTCTATATAATCATATCTACTATATGGCATTACATATCCTGATAAAATATATTTTATGTTAAAGAAACTATCTATAAATTTAGTATTTCCATTATTATATTTTATTTCCGTGTCAGGATATCCCATTTTTTCATAAATTCCCCTATAGCTTTTATTTTTGTCTCTTACTCCTCCAATTGATAATTTTACATTTGAACTATAATGATTAAAACCAATATAATCTTGTAATAAAGGATCATTATCTGCAACTTGAATTGTTTTTTCTATTCTATAAAATTGATTATCCTTAGCCTTATATTTATCTACTGCAATTTGTGTTTTTTCCTTTGCATCAAACCATACATCTCTATTTCTATATTCTGAATTAGTTCCTACTACATTATAAGCATATGTTTTTATTATTTTATAAATATTTAAAAACATTTCTAAAATTACTAAAATTACTAAGAAATAAAATATTTTATTCTTTTTAGTTTTATACAATATTAATCCTAATATTAAGGTTATTCCTATAGTTATATAAGTACAAGTCAAACTCATAAGTTCTACAGTATTTAATATAAATGCACTAATAATTATTATTAAACTTGGTATTAATATCATTTTCTTAGTTCTATATTCTTCCGAATCTGAAATTGTCTGTAAATATGCAAATAAAACAAAGAAAATACTAAATACAAAAGAATACCTATATGGGAACCAATTAGGAATACTTAAACCATGCCAAACTAAATCTAAGCCTTGTGTCATAAAACTAAATGCAAAACCCAATATTAAGATGGCATTTAAAATTTTATTCTTACTATTATGCTTTGTACTTAAAAAATATTGTATTACAAAAAATATCGTAATTGTTCCTGTATATATTCTTGGTAGACCACTATTAGTTAAATCTACATTATCATTTCCTTCTCCAAAGAATATTTTGGAATATACTTCTAAGATATTACAATTTTGTTTTAAATTTATATTTGCTAAATTTAATGATGTTGCTTTTCCTTCACTTAGATCTTTAACAACTGGCAAAATCATTATACATGCTATACCACAAGCAACTATCGAAGATATTGCATAAAGTATAAAATTCTTCCATAATTTTTTTATATTTTTAAAATTAATTTTTGGCATTTTATATAATTGTGCCCATATATAATATATAGCTGACGCTATGCACATCATAAATCCAGTATAGTAATTTATTATTAATGCTAATGCTAAAGTTATAACATATAAAACATTTTTATTATCATTAATTAATTTATCTATTCCTAAAAACATTAAAGGTAATATATAAACTGCATCCAACCACATTACATTATTACTATAAACTATATTGTAAGCACATAATGCATAACTAATTGATAAAATTAAAGCAAAAAAATAATTTTTAATAGTTTTTTGTGTTCTTGCCTTACTTTGTAAGAATATATATGAAGTTAAACCAGATAATCCAATTTTAGTAGCTATTATTATTGGAATAACATCTACTACATCTAAATTATTAAAAACAATAAATAATATATTTATTGGACTTGCCAAATAATAACCAAATAAACCTATAAATGAACCATCATTTTTTTCAAAATTATGATATAAAGAACTAATACTTCCTTCTTCTAATGACCTCTTTAAAAATTCAAAGAAACTTGCATATTGATTTCCCATATCATTGTTTAAAAGTGTTCCAGGCCCATT
>CALXNI010000066.1 GCA_944389715.1 uncultured Clostridia bacterium
GTAAATATTTTCCTCTATTCTTTGATTTCCACATACTCATACCGATAGTATAACATAAAAAATATACTTTTAGCAACCTTGACCCATAGTCTAAAGCCAATGGGATTGCGGTTGCCTATATTTCAAATTTATCTATTTATTTACATTGCATATCCTAACTTTCGACCACTGCGGTAGCAGTTTAGTACCTTCCTTAGAATTGATTATTTATTGCTTTCTGTAAATTATTTAAATCTATGCTTTGATATCCCATTTCTCCTATTTGTACTTCTTATGCTATTAACTTAATTTTTTCTACCTCTTTTGCTCCTCTGTTCCGTTTTTAGTATTTTGTGCTTGAGTTAATATTCTATTCTCTCCTGTTAGCATTGTGATACTTACTCCCGCAGTTATTAAAAGTACAAAAAGTCTTATCTTTTATATAATATAAAGAACTAATCTAAAAGAATCCCCGTAGCCATCCATAATTTCTTGCCCTGTTAATCTCGCACTGGCAGGATAATTTTTATCACCTCCTCTTTCTATATAAGTAAAAGAACTTATTTGTTCTGAAGTATATTCTAGACAATTTCCTTCCAAATCATATATATTAAAAAATTTATTTTCTGGATTTGTTCCTGCTGGTTGTTTTCCATTTGTATAGAATTCATCGTGTACTACGTTTACATCAAATCCTGTTTTCTCTTTAACTAAATCCATAACAACGTCCCATTGTATTCCTGAACATAGTGCACTTTTTAAATTAGGACTACTAGTACTAAAATTCTTTGAAATACTTTTTAAGTTATCTATACTTTCTGAAAATTCTGCAACAGTTCCTTTTTTACTAACCAAATTTTCATCTTCATCTTTTGCCATCTCATATCTAGAAATATAAAAACCTCCTGCATTGACAACCGCTGTACTTTCTGCTTTTTCGTTTAATCTTCCTATTTCTTTAGCATCTGTTAAATTTTCTGGTATATTAGGTTGTATTTCATCAGGTAAATAATCATTTCCAGTATAAACCTTTGTTATATCAAAAGCCCAATCATTACTTTTATTATAATCATTATTTCTTCCGTATTGTTTTGAACTTGTTACAGGTATCCATACAAATTGATCATAAGTTGTTTGCATTTTTTCTGTATCTTGCCACTCTTCATCTGTTATTTGTTTATTTGTTATATATATTACTAAACCATTATCTATACTTTCATATTCTCCTAGTATTTTTGATATTGATGCTCCGCCTGGAATTGTCAATGTTTTTCCTCCTAATTCTACTTCTGTATCTGTTTCATAATATTTTCCAGGTTCAGCTTGTTCCTTTACTCCCAAAGCTTTATTTATTTTATCTTCATAATCATTTAATATTCCAGCTTCATTTTTAGCAGCATTTTCTGTCTCTGTTTTTGCTTTTTGTGCTTGTGTAAGAATTCCGTTTTGTCCTGTTAGCATTGCAATGCTTACTCCTGCAAGTATTAGAAGGACAATGATTGTTATTACTAATGCAATTAACGTTATTCCATATTGATTATCCTTCTTTCTAATTCCTTTCATTTGTTTAAATTTTTCTTTCATTTGTTTTTCCTCCCTTATTTTTTATATATTTTAAATTTTAAAAACAACATAAAAAAGACAGCAACAAAAACCTAATTTCTTAGGCTTTTATCACTATCTTTTAACTTTCTATTTATATTAAATTTATTATTTATTTCATTAAATGTTAGCTCTCTCTCTCTCTCTCTCTCTTAGAACCTCAAGACTTTTAGGGTTTGTCATATTGTTTTTCCTTTCTCTTTAGTTTTTAAAACATTTGTTGTTCACCGTTTTCAATAGGTTGTTGTTCTTCTCCGCCATTATTTTCAACTGGTTGTTCTGTATTTACTTCTGTCGTTTGTCCGTTATTTTCTACTGGTTGGTTATTATTTGTTGTTTCGTTTCCTTGAGTGTTATTATTTTGGATATTATTGTTATTTTGGACATTATTAGTGTTTTGTGTATTTGTTTGATTACTATTTTGATTATTTGCATTCGTTAATGTGTTATTTGTTATATTAGTATTATTTCCACCTTCACTTTGTTTTCTAACACCAATATTATCTAGGTATTGTTCTGCGTCCATTGTTTGGTTATTTACTGTTATATAATAATGAGTTTGTCCGCCACTTATTGTCATATAAATATCATCAGCAATTGGAGCATTAAATAATTTCTCACCTATAGAATTTAATAAAATATATTTTTCATCTTTACAAGCAACAAGTACTTCATAATCTGGTATTACAAGTAAATTTAAAGCATCTCTGTTTGTTTTTGCAATATAACCAAAACTATCATATTCAAAATCAACTACTTGTTTTCCGCTTATATCATATAATCCCCATAAATTACCTTTTTTTACTGGAATTAAGTTCCCTGCTAAAATATACTTATTTTTAATATTATTTTGTGAAAATGGTGTTATATCCATACCAACTGCATCATTTTCAATATATATTTTTATATTTCCTCTTAAATCTATTACTCCATATTTATTATTATTTGAAGCAACATACAAACCTGAATCACTATCCATTAACTGAATGGAATCATACATTATTTGAACTTTGGTTTCACCTTTGCTACCTAATATTCCTACCTTTCCATTTGCTTCTACCATAAAATCGCCAATTTCAGGAAGATATGTTATATCATCATATTTTGGTTCTAATATTGTATTACCATTAACATCAATAACACCATATATACTATTATCTTCTTTTGCTACAACAAGCATATTTTGTAAAATTGCTTT
>CALXNI010000067.1 GCA_944389715.1 uncultured Clostridia bacterium
TTTTTTTTTTTTTTTTTATTTAGATAGTGCCACTCCAATTAATAAAGTAATTGTTATTTCAGCAGTTGTCATTCTAGTTATTTTTTTTTTTTTTTGTTTGTTTAGTTTAAGTATAGATACATAGAATATTATTGTAATTGCTACATAAATTACAGCTAGTATTTGAAAAAATACATTTGCCTTAGTTTTTACTTTACCTTTTTTTGAGCTTTGTTTACGACTTTTAGCCATATCCCCTCTACCTTCTTCCTCATACATTTTTCTCATTTTTTTGTAAGGGTCTTCTCCTTGCATTCTTCTTGGTTGATAACTCATTAGATACCTCCTTTGTTTTTATAATTATACCACTTTTTTGTTATATAGCAAGATTAATTTTGATAATTGTACGAATCTCTACACATATCTTCAATATTTAATTCTGCCTTCCAATTTAATTCTTTTTCTGCCTTAGATGAATCTGCATAACATTCTGCAATATCACCCGGTCTTCTATCCACTATTTGATAAGGAATTTTAACATTATTTACCTTTTCAAAAGTATGTACCAAATCTAAAACACTATATCCTTTGCCAGTACCCAAATTATAGATATGTATTCCTGAAATATTTTTTTCTAATGCCTTCACATGTCCTTTTGCTAAATCTACCACATGAATATAGTCTCTTACTCCTGTACCATCATGAGTTGGATAATCATTACCAAAAACATTTAAGCACTTTAATTCTCCTGTAGCCACCCTTACAATATATGGCATCAAATTATTTGGGATCCCTTTTGGATTTTCACCTAAAAGTCCTGTTTTTTCTGAGCCAATAGGATTAAAATATCTTAATAATGTAATTTTCCAATCTTTATCTGCATTATATATATCTTCTAATATATACTCAATCATTAATTTAGTTGTTCCATATGGGTTGCTAGGTCGAGAAAGCGGAAAATCCTCTTTTATAGGTAATCTATCTGGTACTCCATATACAGTAGCACTTGATGAAAAAATAATATTTTTGCAATTATATTCTTTCATAACATGTAGTAAATTTAAAGTTATTCCTACATTTCCTTCATAATATTTTAAAGGCTCTTTTACCGACTCGCCTACTGCTTTTAATCCTGCAAAATGAATAACTGCATCAATTTTATTTTCTGAGAATATTTTGCTTAATGTTTTATAATCGCCTACATCTCCTTGAACAAATTTAACATCTTTATTTGTAATTTGTTTTATTTTATCTACAACATCTATCTTTGAATTAACTAAGTTATCTATAATAATTACTTCATAATTATTCTTAAGCAATTCTACAACTGTATGGCTACCTATATAGCCTGTCCCACCTGTTACTAATATTTTCAACTTTCTCACTTCTCTTTCAAAATTAATTTTCTAGTCTTTGTTATATATTTTATTGTTTTGCCTCGTGATATTCTTTTTCTGTATTTATATTCCATAAACTTGTTTTATCTTTATCATTGTTTATAATTTTATCTACAGCAACAAATCCAGTTAATATAGAATGGTCCATATTGTTATATCTGTGTTGACCATTTCTTCCTATACAGAATAAATTGTCATATTCATTTAAATAGTTTATCACTTTATCAATTTCGTTATAAGTATCAAAATATGCAGGATATGCTTTTTTTACTCTTGCAATACAACTATCTAGTACGTCATCTTTAGTTATTATATTCATCTTCACAAGCTCATCTATTGCAAAGTTTTTAAAATTCTCATCATCCTTATTCCATAAATCATCATTTTCACTACAAACGTATTCCAAACCTATCCAAATATATTTATCTACATCTTTTACCATATATGGTGACCAATTATTAAAAACTTGAAAACGGCACATTCTTACATCTGGGTCCTGTACATACACCCAATTATCTGGAATAATATTATTTATTGTTTTTATTTGAGTTTGATTTTTTAAATTAATCTTCTTTAATAAAACTCCAACTGTAATAAAATCTCTATATGGTAAATTTACTGCTATTCTTTTAATATCGGAATCCAATTCTTTACTATCCATTGCTTCAATTAAATCTTTAATAGGCATAGAGCTTAATAAGAAATCTCCAGAAACTATTTCACCATTTGCACATTCTACAGATTTAATTTTATTTTTGTCGTAATTAATTTTACATACTGCATATCCTCTATATATTTTTCCACCTATTTTTTCAAATTCCTCTGCAACTCTTTCATAGAATTGTCCTGGTCCATATTTAGGGTATGAAAATTGCTCAATTAAAGAAGTCTCCACTTTTTTACTTTTTATATGAAATACTTTCTTTAAAGCATCTACTATTACTGCCTTGATTGAGACACCTTTTACTCTTTGTGCTCCCCAACTTGCATCTATTTCACTTGGATGTCTTCCCCATAATTTTTCAGTATATTTTTCGAAAAACATGTTATATAGTTTTTTCCCAAAACGATTTTCATAAAAATTTTCTAGAGAATCTTCTTTCTTTTTTATAATTAGTGATTTTAAATAGCTAAATCCACTAACTATAGTATTTTTTAATCCCATATTTTTAAATGTTTGAAATTTTAGACTTATAGGATAATCAAAAAATTTTTTCAAATAATAAATTCTTGACACTCTGTTTCTGATTAACATTACATTATCAGTCTTCTCTGGGTCTGGACCTCCATCTTCATACTTCTTATCATTCTGTAATATTTTGTCATCATATGCAGGTTTACCTTGTTTAGGCATTATCTCATTCCAGAATTTTTGTACTTCTTCAGATTTTGTAAAAAACCTATGTCCACCTATATCTATTCTATTTCCATTATATTTAATAGTTTTTGAAATTCCTCCAATTTCGTTACTGGCTTCTAATATTATTACTTCATAAGCATTTTTTCCTTCTTTTAATAGCTTATATCCTGCAGCCAATCCAGCAGGTCCTGCACCAATTATTATTACTTTTTTTCTATCTCCATTTTCCATCTCTTTATTACATTCCCTTCTTAATTACAAATTTTCTTTAGAAAGTTTTATTTTTTTTCTTTCCATATGATACATAAATTTTCTGGCACCAAAATTCCATATAAATGTTATTATTGTAGAAATTATTTTACTTAACAAATAATATATTCCCAATCCAGATGTGCATATAAGCATAAATAATGTGTCTACACCCAAACCTATTATACCAATTATTGCATAAGAAATGAACTCTTTTCTTTTATTCATCCCATTTTCATTAGTAAATATAAACATTTTACTTAATAAATAATTGGTTATTAATCCTAAAATAAAACCTAATATATTTGATATAATATAATGTATTCCAAATATGTCCGTAAAAACAAACAATGCACCTATGTTAACAATCGCTGCTATACCACCTACAAATATATATCTAAAAAATTGTAAAAATGAATTATTTGTTTTTGCTATAAATAACTTATGCAATAAAGTTTCCTCTTTATCTTCTTCTACTTTATTAGATATATTACTTAAAGCATATATCAATAAAGGAATTCCACATAAAATACTTGAATAAACAAAACGTAGTTCTTTTCCTGTTATTAGTAGCATAATTCCAAGTGTATTCGATAAAACTGGAATAAATGGTAAGTATTTTTTTAAATAAAACTTACCTTTGGCAGTTATAATTCCTATTGACAATATTATTATAAATAAATTACCTCCGTGGCTAAAAATAATATTGCCTATACCCATTTCTTGAATCCATTGCTCATATTTATAAAAGTTATATCTAAATATTGATGAAATTTTATATAAATTTGTAACAAGCTCGCCACCTTCAATTTTGTCTATAGTTGCATCCTGCCCGATATAATCTAAAGACCAAATTGGACTAGTAACATGGTAGTACGATTCAATTGCTAATGTCAAATTCTTTTTAAGTACAGAGAAGTAGAATTTAAAGAAC
>CALXNI010000068.1 GCA_944389715.1 uncultured Clostridia bacterium
CTTTTACATATTAGAATTATACCATAGTATGTAATTTTTAGCGAATAATATAAAAAGCTTGGATATAAAGCTCCAAGCTTTTTATATTATTAATAATCTATGCTTTATGCCTCATCCTTTGTTGTGTTTATTTTTAGTAGCTTAAATATTTCTACTATTACTATTGGAATTAATACTAATCCTACTATTTCTAGTACATTATTCATTGGTAATATTGGAATACTGAATATGTGTCTTAACCCTGGTATAAATAGAATTATTAGCATTAATGCTGCAGATGCTCCAATTGCTCCTAAAAGCATTTTATTATTAAATGGATGTGTTCTAAATAATGATTTTTTGTTGTTTCTAATATTAAATACATGTACAAGTTCTGAGAATGCTAATGTTACAAAAGCCATTGTTTGCCCAATTTCCACTTTAACTTCTTGATTTTCAACATATCTAGCTCCGTTTGCAAGTGCTTCATCTATATTTTCAACTTCTTCTGCTGCATATATTGTTCCATCTATTTCTAGCATTGTTGGTAATTGATCCTCTGGTGTTGCAAGCCCTATTATAAATGCTGCAAGTGTAATTAATCCTATCATTATACCTTGATAAATTACCCTAAAACTCATTCCTTTTGTAAACACGCTTTTTTGTTTTTTTGGCTTTCTTTTCATTACATCATCTTCTGCTGGGTCTACTGCTAATGCAAGTGCTGGAAGTGAGTCTGTAACCAAGTTAATCCATAGTATATGAATTGGAAGCAATACTTCTATTAAATTTATATCAATTCCAAATGTGCTACCTATCCATGGAGTTATAAGTATTGCTATGAATAGCACTACAATTTCTCCAACGTTGCTTGAAAGTAAAAATTGTATTGCTTTTAGTATATTGTCATATATACGTCTTCCTTCTTCTACTGAAGATACAATAGTTGCAAAATTGTCATCTGTTAATATTACATCTGCCGCTTCTTTTGATACATCAGTACCTACTATTCCCATTGCACAACCAATATCTGCTGTTTTTAACGCTGGTGCGTCATTTACGCCATCACCTGTCATAGCAACTATTTCTCCATTTGCTTGCCATGCTTTTACTATACGAACTTTATGCTCTGGTGATACTCTTGCGTATACTGAATATTGTCTAATATTTTTTGTTAATTCTTCGTCACTCATTTCTTCGAGTTCTGCACCAGTTATTGCTTCGTTTTCATTTTCTAATATTCCTAATGATTTTGCTATTGCAACTGCTGTAATTTTATGGTCACCAGTAATCATTACTGTTTTTATTCCTGCTGTTTTACATTTTTCTACTGCATGTTTTACTTCTTCTCTTGGTGGATCAATCATTCCGTACCATTCCAACAAATGTTAAGCCACCTTCTATTGTTTTCATTTCTTCGTCGGTTGGTTTATGATCTAATACTTTGTATGCCATTGCTAAGACTCTTAATGCATTTCCTGCCATTTCTGAATTATATTTTCTAATAATCTCTTTGTACTCATCTAAATCATCTTTTATATCGCCTTCTAGTATATATGAATTACAAATAGCTAAAAGTTCGTCAACTCCACCTTTTGTGTAAACTACATATCTTCCATCATCCTCATGTACTGTTGTCATTAATTTTCTGTCAGAATCAAATGGTATTTCTGATACTCTTGGTAATTTATCATATACTGATTTATCATAATCCATTTTAAATGCCATATCTACCAATGCTGTTTCTGTTGGATCTCCTGTAAGTTTTTTATCGTCCGATATTTTTGTATCATTACATAACATACTAGCATATACAAGTTCCTTTATATCTATCATTTCTTTTGCATCTTCTAAATTAACAATAGTTCCATCACAAAATACTTTTTCTACAGTCATTTTGTTTTGTGTTAAAGTACCTGTTTTATCAGAACAAATTACTGTAGCACTTCCTAATGTTTCTACCGCAGGTAATTTTTTTACAATAGCATTTTTCTTTACCATTCTTTGAACACCAATTGCTAAAACTATTGTAGAAACTGCTGCTAGCCCCTCTGGAATTGCTGCAACTGCTAAACTTACAGCTGTCATAAACATATCTATTATGTCTTTTCCATAAGCTATACCTATTATAAATATAACTATACAAATAGCTAATGCTGCTATTCCAAGTGTTTTTCCTAGTTTATTTAATTTAATTTGAAGTGGTGTTGCACCTGCTTCTGTATCGTTTATTATTGTTGCAATTTTTCCAACCTCTGTATTCATTCCTGTTTCTACAACAATACCTTTTCCTCTACCATATGTTATAAGAGAAGAAGAAAATAACATATTTGTTCTATCGCCAATTCCTACTTTTTCATCTTCTATTAACTCTATGTTTTTTTCTACTGGAACAGATTCACCTGTTAGAGATGATTCTTGTGATTTTAGATTTACAGCTTCTATTATTCTTAAATCTGCTGGTACATAATCACCTGTATCTAAAACTACAATATCTCCAGGCACAAGTTCTCTTGATGCTACTACTTCAATTTTTTCGTTACGCATAACTTTTGCTACATGCGAGCTTAATTTTTGCAGCGCCTCTAAGGATTTCTCCGCTTTTGCTTCTTGTATTACTCCTATTATTGCATTCACAATTACAACTATAAGAATTATTATTGTATCTGTAATACCTTCTCCTTCTGCTATTCCAACAACTCCAGATATAATTGCAGAAATAATCAAAATTATAATCATAAAATCTTTAAACTGTTCTAAAAACTTTATAAATAAGCTTTTTTTCTTTTTAGCCTTTAATTCATTAAATCCGGATTCTTCTTGTCTTTTCTTTACTTCTTCAGTAGATAACCCTTTTTCCATATCTGTTTTTAATGTAGATACTGTTTCATCTACTGTTTTGTTAAACCAATTTGTTGCCATATTTATTTCCTCCTTCAAAATTTGCAGAGTGAATTTTGTACTTTTCATTATTCACTCTTTATTGCTATTTTATATTTAAAACATTTTTAACATCATTAAAATCACTATTTTCAGTTAATACAATATCAAAATTTTTATTATATTTTTCTATGCTTTTTTCTATATTTTCATCTAAAAATCCTATTGTTAATGTTTTTTCTAAATCTTCTTGTCTTTGCATTTTTAAATCTTCTATTAAATCTCCTAACAATAAAGAACCTTTTCTGTATTTTATTCTATCCTGTACTTCTTTTGGTATTCTATTATATTCTTTATTAGATGTTGCAATTATATTATTTATATCTATGTAAGCTTTATCTTCGGAAAATTCGAAGAAATTAGATACTATTTCTATATTATCATATATACATTCATTCTTTCTTAAGAATTCTTTTATTATATTTCCAACTCCTGCTGACATAATAATAACTGGTATATTTTTTTTATTCATTTCTTCTAAAAAGTTTTTTGCACCTTTTTTTAAATATAAATTTGCATCTTTCAATGAATTTCTTATAGTTTCTTCTGATTTTATATATTTAGATAATAAAGTAAAACTTTTTGTTGCCCATTCCTTCATTAATTTTTGCTTTTCTTCTAATTTTATTGTGTAATCTAATTCTAAAGGCCTATAATAATTATAAAGTTTTAATCTATCCTCTAAGCATTCTCCGCCTAAATACTTTGGTACTATTCCCATTGATGCTGTGCTTTTAGCAGTTGTAAGTGTATGGTCAAAATCTGCTATTACAAAATAATCATCTTTTAAATTTTTGAATTTATCTATTTTAGTTGTGTTTATATGTACCATTTTATACCTCTTATACAAATTAAGACTTTTAAAGAAACCTCTTACTATGTGTTTCTTTAAAAGTCTTGCTTACCATTTTAGGTTTACTAACCAGTTTAAAACGAGTTTGTTGATTAGTAAGTTTCAAGCTACTCCCTTTCAAAATTCGAAGAGTTTTGTACTCTTCACTATTCACTATTACTTTGATAAATATAATATATTTTTTTAATAAATTTGTCAATAATTTTTAACAGATTATATTTTGTTGTTATTTAATGTTTATTTTGGGCGGACACAAGGCCCGCCCCTACATTTTCTCTACAATCTAATAAAACTTGGTCTAAACAATAACTAGTATTTGCTATTAATCTTACAATTTATTAACTGTGTTTTGAAATAAATTCTGCTATCTCTTTTCCTAGAACTTCTTCTTTATCTGTATAACCATGATCTGTGCTTCTTATATAATCTATATCTAAATTTTTATTTTTTATTTTTTCTTTTAGAAATTTAATTAGTTCATTAATATCTTGTATAATTAAGTCTTTTTCTCCCCATCTTAAAAACAAAGGAACATTTATATTGTTTATTTCATTAAAATCGTACTCTTTGTCACTAAATCTCGCAAAATCTATGTATTTATTGTCTCTGTAATATCTTAGATATGATTTAACACTGATAGGATGGTCAAATGCATCTCTTGGCATTAAGTCCATTTCTTCTTTATTTTTTTCTTTTTCGATAGCTAATTCTAACATTTCATTATATTTTTCTATTCCTAGATCATATTTTTGTAAATCTACTAAGTCTACTAAAGATAATAATACAACTGATTTTATACTGTTTAAAATCTCATCTTTTTCATTTCTTAATCTGTTGTATGTATATACAATTTTAGTGCATCCTAAACTATGTCCCTGTAAATGTATTTTTTTATATCCTAGTGCTATCATTTTATTTATTGCACCTTTAATATCGTAATAGCTTTCTAAAACATCCTCATATGCACATCCTCCATTTAAAGTTTTACTTCCATCTGTCTTTTTTGTGTAGCACATAATTTCTGTTCCTCTATTATTAAATGCAAAATATGCAACTCCTGATTTATTAATTTCTTTAGCCAATATATCTTCTCTTTTCTTAAAACAATTACTTTGCATTCCATGTATTGATATTACTACTTCATCTGTATTTAGATTTGTATCTGGTCTTTGTAAAAGTCCTACTAATTCCACTTTGTCTTCTAAATCAAAATAAATTTTTTCTAACATTTTATTTCCTCCTATTGTTTCTAATTATACTATTAAAACATATATTATTTCAAGATAAAAATAAATTGTAGTTTGTGTAATAAAATTAATTTTAAAATCTGTAGGGGTCGCACCCCTGGGCAACCCGAAAATTTGATATGCGGGTCGCCGTGGGCGGCGACCCCTACAACATTTGCAATTATTTTGTTTCGGGCGGACACAAGGCCCGCCCCCTACAACGTTTGCAATTAATTTCGTATGTTTTCCGGACGGCAAATTTCCGCCCCTACAAATATTTGCAATTAATTATATCTACAAATTCCAATTTACTATATCTATTTCAATAAATATATGCTATACTATTGCTAAGGTGATATTAATGGGAAAAATTAAATATTTGTTTAAACGTATTATTAAAATGGACTATAAAAATATGTTTAAAATAGCAGGTTCTATTAGCCAAAAAACTAAAAGATCTACTTTTTTTGTGCTTTTAGATATTATTAAATGTGGTCTTAAATATCAGGCTGGATATTATGATTATCAAGAGTTTGAATTTTATAATTTAAATAAGGATGAAAGGAAAACTTACTTAACACGTGGTAAAAACAATGAAATTGTTAAAAAATTTAACGACAAATCTAGTTTTTATAAATTTGAGAACAAGGCAGAATTTAATCAAATTTTTAATAAATATTTAAAAAGAAATTGGATGGTTTTAGATAATAATTACAATAAATTTGAAAAGTTTTTTAAAGAAAATAAATCTATTATTGTAAAACCTATAGATGACGAAGGTGGTCATGGTGTAGAAAAATTTGTTTATGATGCTAAAATGGATTGTAAAGAATTATATAATAAATTAATTGCAAATGGCCAATTATTAATTGAAGAATGTATTATTCAACATAAGGATATGAATGTCCTTTATGATAAATCTGTTAATACTATGAGAATGTTTACTTTTTATAAAAATGGAGAATCGTACTTTTTACAAGCTGTTCTTAAAATTGGTAATGGTGGAGTTGTAGATAATTTTTCAAGTGGTGGAATGTATGCATATATAAGCAGTAATGGAGACGTTTATACTGAAGCTATTGATAAAAATGATAATATATATTCTAAACATCCTATATCTAATCAAAAAATAGTTGGTTTTAGAATTCCTATGTTTAAAAACTCAGTTGAACTAGTTAAAGAATGTGCTAAAATTATTCCTGAGATTGCTTATGTTGGTTGGGATGTTGCAATATCTGAAAATGGTCCTGTTATTGTTGAGGGCAACTGTTTTCCTGGAATATATCAAGTAAAGCCTAGTTTAGCAGATAAAAAGGAAGGATTAATTCCTAAATATAACAAAATAATGGGGATATTTTAAACTTTTTGTACAACCTCACTTTCTACTAATTCTCCGTTTTTAACTTCTTCTAATAATTCATCTAACATATATTTTGTACCTTTTTTTAATAACACTTGTACCAAATCAAAGCCCGGGCCTCTATTTCCTTCTATTATTAGTGGCCCATCCTTTGATATTGCAATATCCCAGCCTACCATATTTACTTTATCATTTACTAAAGCTGCCTCTAGTACCATCTCTTTTATTTTCTCCCAATATGGTATTTGAAATCCATCAAATTTAATATTAGTTATACTATTTTCAGTTTCATTTAACTTTTTATCTATTCCATTTCCTACTAGTTTGCCATTTTCTATATTAACAAGTACTCCTTTTCCACCTTGATGGAAATTATCCGCTATTGTTTTCCCGTGAACCTATTCTTGCTGCTGCAAATATTATTTTTGATTTTCCATTTACTGCTCCTGTCATTACTCTTATTGTGTTAATACTATTTGGACTTAAAGCTCCCCATTCCTCATCTTGAACTACTAATTCCTCTATAAAACATTTCTTCTCTTTTAAATTCTCCAAAAATTCTTTTTTATCTTTTATTTCACTTGCTTTTATTTTTTTTATATCTGTTCCTCCAAGTCCTACTTGTGGTTTTATAACAAATTCTTTATGTTTTGAAATAAATTTCTCAAAATTTTCAAATGTATCATCTGGAGATAAATAATCTCTTTTTGTAAATTTACTAAAATTTTTATGGAAGTTTACTTTGTTAGAGAAGAATGGAGCATATTCTATATTTGCAAGTACCTTATATGCTTTAGCCATATTCCCTATTGTCACATAAGTTTTTCTTTCTTTAAAACTTTTTTCATAAAATTTATAATTCAAATAATCTTGAAGTCCTGATCCAAAAAACAAAGTTGATACTGCTGTATCAACAAACATTATCATTGCTGGTTTTTTATTAGTTTTTGATATTTCTTTTAAATCATTATAAAATCTTTTGTAATTTCCAGATAGTGCAAAATTTATTATTCCCATTTTATTACTCCTACAATTGCTATAAATTAATCTTTGGTGGAGATGGAGGGAGTTGAACCCTCGTCCAATAATTTTTCCATACAAGCATCTACGAGTGTAGTTTGTTATTAAAATTCCCTAAAACCTTCATTAACAAACAAACGAAAATTTTAGGTAGTTTCAAAACTACCCCTTACTTTCGAAACAAAAAGTAAGCTCGTTTCCTACTTTAATCGGCGCCTTATCCATAACAGTAGGCTTTATGGTAAAACGACGTGCCATTAATTAGGCAGCGTATGCTAATTCTTTATCAGCGTTTATATTTAATCTTGCTTTTTTTAAGTGGCCAAAGCAACCATCCACTACTCGCAGCTTATACTTCTAAATTACTGTCGAAACCAATTACATCCCCATGTACATATATTATTATATTATATTTTTGTTTAATTTACAACGGTTTAGTTAGATAAATTGGAATTTGTTGTTTAGAGATTAGAGGTTAGATGTTGGAGATTAAAATTTAAAAATGTAGGGACGGCAATCTGCCGTCCGAAAAATACGAAATTTATTGCAAATGTTGTAGGGGCGGGCCTTGTGTCCGCCAGAAACAAAATAATTGCAAATGTTGTAGGGGTCGCCGCCCA
>CALXNI010000069.1 GCA_944389715.1 uncultured Clostridia bacterium
TTTTATTTTCCCATAAACATTTGGACAAATATTTTTCCGTATTTAGAGCTTTTTACTACTCCTATTCCAGTAAACTCAAAACTACTATTTAAAATGTTTGCCTTGTGTCCTTCTGAGTTCATCCATGCATTTACTGCACCGCTATTGCTAGAGTTTCCAGCTATGTTTTCTCCAGCCGTTTTATAACTTATTCCAAAATTTTTTATCATATCAAATGGAGAACCATATATTGGTGATGTATGTGAAAAATAATTATTATCTACCATATCTTGTGCTTTAATTCTTGCTACATTTTGTAATTCGTCATCTATTTTTAATACTGATAATCCATTTGCTACCCTTTTTGCATTTATTAAGTCAAAAACTTCTTGCTCATCTGATGTAAGCTCACTTGTTATATTTGTTGATCCTCCTGATGAATTTGAGTTGTTAGACGCTCCTCCTGAGTTGCTTGATGTATTTGGATAAACTAATCTTATATATTTACTGCTTGCTACACCTATATGATCACTATCTGTTTGAACAACATACCAATCTCCTATTTTAGCAAATATCCTTATATATTCATTTTTGTACACTACAGTTACAATTTTAAAATTTGTTCCTGGTCCTTGCCTTACATTTAAAGCATCTGCTGTTACTATACCAGTAGAAGTATCAACAATTTGATAATGAGACATTGCAGTACTTTTATTCATAATTCCTATTAAAACTAAAAAAATTACAGTGCAAATAATTATTTTTATTCTCTTCATAAAAAATCAACTCCTAAAAATAGTTTTCCCTATTTTTAGGAGTTGATACATGTATTTTTTTAGTGGAAAAATCGCTCCGAGCAAAATTTCCTTTTAGTGCTCTCTTTTTTTATCTGGTGTTGGTCCTCCTGGTTCTCTATTATTTCTTTCTTCTACTACTTTTACTGCCTCTTCATATGTCAAACTATCATTTTCTTCCATTAATTTTAGTATTTCTTTTGCTTCTTTTTCTATTTGCTTGTCCATATAATCAAAATATCCTGGCATTGCACCTTTCATTTTTTCTCCAATTTCTTTTCTTTTATATAAATCTTCTTTTATCTCCTCAAGTGCTAATGCTTTGTTTTGCTCTTTTGTTCCATCTATCTCATAGGTTTGAACACCTTTTTCTTTAGATGGCACTCCTCTTTCATCTAAACTTTCTGCTCTTTTTAATTCTTCTAATTTGTCATCTAAATCTTCATTTGAATTGTTTTTTGGATCTATAAATTCTCTTTGCTCTGGGTCTTGTTGCATAACATTTTTTCCTTCTGCTTCTGGAACAATAATCCCAAAATACTCTTTTTCGTTTCCCCCAATTTGTCTACAATATATCATTTGTGGCATTCCTGAATCATCTCTTGCTATTGCATATGCCGAATCGCTATCTATTTCTACCATTGCAAGAGGTCTAACATCTTTTATTTCTCCTTTATCTTCTACTTGGATAGTTACATCTGGATTTGTTCCCCATTTGTTATTATCTTCATTATTTATTTCTGTTTCTTCTCCATCTTTTTGTCCTATTAAATGCCACTTATAATTATCTTTACCTGGAACTGCATATAAACTGTCATATCCTCTTGCAGATTTAACAAGTCCTTCAAATCTATGATCTCCTGTTACCTTTTCGTCCATAGAAATATGTATAACCATTCTTGAGTCTACATTATATTTTCTTGCTATTTCTTCCTTGTCTCTATCTAAGTCTGATTTTATATCAGGTTTATCTTGGTCATCTCTTTCTTTATCTTCCTTTTTTTGATCATTGCTTTTTTCCTTTTCTTTCTCGTCTTTTTCTCTTAACTCAATTTTATCTGAACCTGTTACCACAACCTTATCTTCTAAACCTGCTTTTTTATTCCTTCTGCATCTATCATTATTTCATTATCTTCAGTTACTTCTGCTATTAATACATAACCATCTTTTGTTTTAAATAAAATTTGCATTTTGTTTATATTAGTTTTTTCATCATCTTTTTCCATAGGTTCTTTTATATCTAATATAGAAACTTCGATTTTTGTTCCATTTACATCCAATATATAATCCTCTTTAAAATCTATTTCTCTATTAGGATTTTCATTTTTTAAATCACTTATCATTTTTTCTATTTCTTTTTTATAATCAACCATAATAGCCCTCCTCTATTACATCTTAACATAATTTTTGTAATAAATCAAATTAGATGTTAAAGGACATCTCAAAATCTGTTCCTTCATTTAGTTTCATTACTATAGTTTTTTCTATACTTTCATCTGGATTATCTGTATTAACTATTTGTATTGTATATGTATATAATCCACTTTCTTCTTTAAATTCTATATATTCAATTTCATTATTACTATATAAATTTTGGCTAATATAATTTTCAAATTCTTCTACTGTATTAAAGTAATTACTTTTAAATCCATCTGATAAGCAATTATATGCATAATTATAGTCTTTATCATTTATTGCTTGCATGAATTTTTGAATATTTAACGCTACTTTTACCTGGTTATTAGATGAACTATAATTTTCTAAAAATTCAAGCGTGTCTATAGTGTAAATATCTAACATTAATGTATATTGTTTTATAGAGTATTCTTTAATAATAAATAGTCTTCCATAATTATCTTTACATTTATATAGTGTGTAATCTTCATTATTATATAAATCAAAAGTTTGTATACTACTATTTTCTAAAATCTCAATATTAGCATTTATATATTCTTTATATTCTTCGATATCATTAAATTTCTTTTCTCTATATTCTATATCTAATAAGTTGTATGATTCTTCTATATTAAACATTGCTTCATCTTTAAATTGAGACCAGTATAAATTTAACAAACTTCCTGAATTTACATTAATTAAATCAAATTTGTTATAATTATTAATACTATTTTCTTCAGTATTATTGCTTATACTTTGGCTATCTATTAAATTATTGCTTATTATGTTATTATTGTATATATTTTTTTCTTCTCTTTTTTTAATTATTAATAAGAATATAAATACTATTAATATTATTAGTAATATAACAATTATATATCTTATCTTGCGCATTTACTTTTCTCCCATTCTTTAAATTAAAATTCATTACTTGGTATTATTGAAAAAGTGTTGTTATCCATATTAATGTTAACAGTAATATGGAATTCTGAATCAATTATTTTACTATTATCCATATCATATTCTACAATTTTTCCAATAGCATTATATGAATATAAACTATCATTTATATTTAAATATGTCATTTTATCAGCTATAAAAGCATATTCATCTTTCATATTGCTAAAATTTATATAACTATTTATATTGTTTTTATTTATAGAATATTGCTGAATATATGAATTATCTAATATTTCAAGTATTGCTTCTTCATTTTTACTTTTCTTATAGTCTAAATATTTGTTTACACAACTTTCTACTGTAAAGAACATTGATGCATTTTTTACTGGTTCTTCGTTTCCTTTTTCCTCAACATAATTAATAACATTCTCTTGCTGAATTCCTGAACTTTGTTTCTTGATTAAATTTTTAAAAATTAATATAAATATTAAAACAATTATAGCAATTATAATAAATATCCTTATCTTTTTAACTTTACTCATAAATAACTCCTTATTTAATTTCAAAAACAATTATAATTTAACTATTAATATATGTACCGTTAACAAATAAATTATATTCTTTATCTCTTCTACTATATACTGCTCTAATGGATACACTTTTTGTATATTCAAGATAACTTTCTGGTCCGCCATTTTTATAAGCTTCCATTGCTTCATCAGCACAAGTCTTTCCTCCGCCCATATTGTATATAAACATAAAAAATGCATCATATTGGTTTTGAGATAAAGTTATATTATGCTTTGCAAGAGCATTTTGAATATACCCATCAACTTCATCACATTTTAATTTAAAAATTTTATTATAGTCCTCTTTACTTACAATGCCTCCAATTTGTGGATTTGGTATAATATCTTTATAATAAGAGCCATACTCAAAACTTCCTATTGCTAGCCCACAAGTAAGCTCATAATTGCTATCTATTCCATTATTAAATATAATGTAATCTCCGTTATCATTAATTTTACTTCTACCACCTTCAAAATAAGATAACATTATATAACCTTCACTGCTTAAGTTTCCAAAAGTCGCTGTAGGTCTTGGTTCATCTTTATTTACATAGTCTAGTGGATTTTGTCTATCTCCATTAATTCTTACTTCAAAGTGCAAATGTTTTCCATAAGAGTTTCCCGTATTTCCCATTTCGCCAATTACTTGTCCTTGTTTTACTGTATCTCCTTCTGTAACATAAACTCTTTCCATATGTGCATAATATGTTGACATTCCATCTGCATGTTTTAAAATAACTAAATTTCCGTAACTAGCCATTCCACTAGATCCTTTATTGTTTGAATGTCCTGTTTGGGTTGTACTAACCGTTCCGTCAGCTGATGCAATTATGTATATTGTTTTGCTATCAGCTCCATCTGCAGTAATATCTATTCCTCCGTGACTTGCTCCACTAGGATATCTTGGATATCCTGCACTTATACGTGTTTCAATAGGAGTACTTTGATCAATATCCCCTTTTTGCAAACTTTCACTTCCTATTGGCCACCAAAAACCTGTTCCGAAAACCTATAACTCCTCCTGCTGTATTATTAACTGTCACTGCACCATTTTCTAACATATCTTGTGATAATTCTGTTACCCCATAATCCTCTCCAGTGCAAACAAATAATAGATACTTCATAACAGAAACATAATCTACTGTTGATTCTGTTTCTTCTAACAATTCAAATAGCCATGAAGAAACATTGTCAAATTGTGCTTGAGCACCAGGATGTTTATCGTAAACATTTTTAAAGTCAGTCCCTACTTCATCAGTAGTATTATTTGTATTTGTATATTCTTTTTTATTTATATTTACTTTGGTTTCAGTTATTTGGCTTTTTATAGACCTATTTCCTGTTTGATAAATATAGCTTACTCTACAGTAACTTTCTGTAATTAATGTTGTACCATCATCTCCTGTATCTGTATTTATGCTATAATTTTCATTTTGAAAATTAATAACATCTGGATCATCTTCCACATCGGTAATTGTTTGGGGCTCTAATTCGTTTCCATACTCATAAAGCTCTTCAGGTCCTGAGATGGTTTCTTCTCCATCTGGATTTGGATTATAATTGTATTCATTATTAATACTTGCAAGCCAAGATTCTCCTGACATTGCTAATACATAACTATGTTCAACATTAGTTATTGTTGTAGTTATCTCTGACTTAGTATTATTATAATTTTCTCTTGTTTCTCTCTTTGTAGTTCCGATAGGACCATATTCCTGAGATAATCCTCCTTCAAATGTCCATTTTATATATTTATTATAATACATATTTTTTTCGTATGTTATATTTTCTTCATAAGTCTCTTTTTGAGTAGATACAGTTTCTATTTCATTTTCGTATAAAGTAATCATAATTATATTATTAAAGGCCAAATCGGCAATTTCACTTACGAAATCCACTTTTTCTGTATTAACTAATAATGATAATAAAAATTCAAATGACATTTTGTGTATCCCTAGCATACTTTTATAATCAATTATTTTTTCTGTTATAATAGTTTCTTCTGAATTTTCAAGTATCATATCTGCTGGGACCTCTGCATCCCCTGTTATTGTACACTCAACTTTATTATATCTTGAATTAGCAACAACTAAATTTCCATCTTTTAAGCTAAATTCATTTAAAACACTTTGATCATTATTATTTACTTTTGTTTGGAAATCATTATAAGATATATAATTTAGTGATATTATTTCTCCATTAGATTTTCCTTTTTTTTTTTTTTTTGCTCCTTGAACATATTCGCTATCTATATCTTGATTATCAACTCTTTCTCCCAAATTTGGATACGTTGTTGCCCATTCTGCTTTTAAACATTTATATAAGCATTCTATCTCCTCATCATTAAAATCCTCAAAATTCATATCATTATCTTCTAATATAGCCTTTATCGCATCTTTTCCAGTTACTTCTTCTCCCGTTTCTTTTGTATATTTTATCTTGTATTTATTATCTTCCATTTCTATTATTTTACCCAATGCCTCATTACCAATTGCAGCTGTTTTTGCTGAGGATGCTTTCGATTTTGTATCTAAATCGTTAAAATATACTGCGCTTGCTAAGAAAACGGTTGCTAATAGACTAGCAACTATAACAATCAATACAAGTATGGCAATCCCTTTAATCCCTATAACTGCAATTATTTTTTTTATTATTTCTTTTTTAGCTTTATCTTTTGCAGCTTCAGAAAGTTTTTCTGCACTGTTTTTCATTTTTTCTTTGTATTGTTTGTTTTCTTCGTCCATAAGCTCACCTCTTTTGCTGGGTAGTTTATAATTCTATTTCTATAGTTGTTCTATCTTTATAATCAGATTTATTGTTATATGTAGTATAACTGTTATAATCTAATATGATATCTGAAAAAACAATTTTAGTTATTTCTCTTTGTGTATCATATTTTTTATTAAACTTTATGCTAATTTCTTTTTCTCCTCTTACTCGCAATTCTTCGGTTACAATTTCATGGCTATATGCATCATAATGCAAATCACCTGTATCTAATAGATACATGCTGTTTGTAGTCTCTAAACTATCTAATAAAATCGATTTTATGGTTTTATTTTTTACAACCAAATTATATATTTCGTAATCCATAAAAACATCTTTACTTAAAACTGATATTTCTAATTCATCGGTTTGTTTAGATCTGTTTATTTCGATATTTCCTATATAACTATTTATGTTTAATTTATAATCTCTATCTTCGTATACAATTGTATAATAGTCCTCAATCGAAGAAGTATTTGTATTACCTGTAGATAGCATGTCTTCTTTTAAATTTATTTTATAAGTATAATAATTATAATTTGAAATCCATGCTTGAATATCATAAGATTTTTTATTTTCAAAAATCCTATTATAATATTTTTCTATAAACTCATCTATTGTTGGATATAAACTTTGTTTGCAATCATTTGATAAAATTTCGTATGCTTTTTCGGGATTTTGATTGTTACAATATTCTATAAAAATATCAATTATGTTGGTATTTTGTGTGTCAGTTTCTTCTGCTATATTTTCTTCAGTTATAACAGAATAACTTTTATTATTATAAGTAGTAGTATTGTTTATACTACTACTTACATCATTATTATTTTTTGCATATTGATTAAGTATTCTTGGAATAGTAATTACTATAATAGCAATTACTATTGTTAACCAAATTATTTTTCTATTTTTATTATACCATCTTATAAATCTATTCAATTTAATACACCTAACCTAAATCTCCTTTTATAATGCTAATCATATCCACCATTCTATCAGCATCTTCAGAAGTAACTCCTTTAGTAATTAAATCTTGTTTAAATTTTATTCTGTTTTGTGGTTGTCCCCAATAAGATTTTGTCATTCCTTGGCTTGCATCTGCTGCAGCAACAGCTTCTTCAGGGCTAAATCTATTTGCCCCTGGTTTTGGATTTTGAACCATAGCATTTGTAGCTGCCTTTATAGTATCAGGGTTTGTTATACCATTGGCATGGAACATTCTTATCATTCTTTCTCTTTCCTTTTTATCTAATCCTGCTGTTTTACATGATTTTCTAAATTCAGAATCATCATTTAATTCTTTCGTCGCTTCTCTTATGTTATATTCATCTGTTCCCCATTTATTTTCTTTATAAGTTTCTCTGTTTTCTTTTTCAACATTTGTTAATTTATCTCCTACTTTATTTGATGCACCATAGCCTACTGCTGCTGCTCCACCAGCATACTTTAATACATTGCTTAAATCCCCAGATGCAATTCCTGCTGCAAGGCCAAATGTTCCAAGTGCTGCTGCTCCTGCTGCTCCTACTAATCCTTTTCTTACTGTTCTTCCTATTCCTTTGCCAAATTTTTTCGCATTTGCTTTGTTAACGTATTTACCTGCAACTCCTCTTATACCAGAAATTCTTCCTTTAGCACCTGCTTTTGGTTTTGGTAATCCAGTTTTATAATCATTTCGACCAAATGCTGAAAAAGTATTTTGACCTCCACCTGGGCCTCCACCTGGGCCTCCACCTGGGCCTCCGCCTGGCCCTCCGCCTGGACCTCCGCCTGGACCTCCGCCTGGGCCTCCGCCTGGGCCTCCGCCTGGTGCTGGTATATACCCTCGATTTGTCTTAACAGAAGAATATGATTTATTTGAGTCTGAACCTGATCCTGATCCTGAATTTTTTCCATGACTTATTTTATTAATTGCATTCATTACCATTGCTCCACCTGCTGCTGCTCCAAGTTGACTACTTGTTGTTGCTTTATCAAATCCAAACATTTTTCTTACAAATTTTTCTGCTGGTATTAAGAAACCTATACATACTAATGCATAAATAGGATTAGAACTTGCAAAATCCATAGCTGATCCTACAAATATGTAATATAATAATATATGTATTACAGGAATTAGTGCATTAAATACATATTCTTTTATCCACATTCCAAATGCTTGTGCTTGTCCGGTCTTTTATTTTATCTAAGGGATATGTTAATGCTATTAGTGGTGCTATCATTGTAAAAAATGCTAAATATACTAACCTTTTTAAATAATGAATTGTAAATATTACTGTATAAATAACTAATACTATGTACATTAACAACTCTGTAAATGATGTTGAAAGTGCTCCTTCTGTATTTACACCTTGTCTAATACTAGACATCAATACATCCTCACCATTTGTTCCAATTATAGCATCTGATGTAAATATCTCTAATATATTTTCTACCATAACCATTGTAAATGCCATTATATAATGTAGTACAAACAATATACATATTGCTGCTAACCAATCTGTTATCATTTTTTTATATTTTGCTTTTTCTTGTCCTGTTGATGATATTATTATTCTTATTCCTACATATACTAATACTGATAATAATCCTACTAATGCAATTGTTCTTAATGCCTTATACCATTTACTTATTGTATTTCTTAATTCGTATGCTGTAGAAGTTTTAGTTTCTCCTGTTTCTATTCCTCCTGTTCCATATGTACTCACAAAATAAGTATAGTCAGATTGTGTTCCAACAGTAGCTGAAATATTCATAACAAATGAGTATCTTATTTGTTCACCACTATCATCTACGTTCCAGCTACAACTATATGACCAACCATCTTTTGTTAATGATGGGTTATCTAATCCATATTTTTCTGTAATTTTCTTAGCTTCCATATTAATTGCATCTATATCATTAACGTCATTAATTGTACCAGTCCCCTGCTCTAAATTAGTTGGTGTTGATTGCTCAGTTGTCCATTTTGCGTCCTCATTTTTGTCTATTGCATCGTCTATGGCTTTTTTCCAATCGGGATTAGTGCTGTATAAATTACTAAGTTCACTATATGTATAAGTTTCTGTTGCGGCATCATTCCCTGAATCTGCTCCTCTTATCAATTGCGATATTTGTTTTTCTACGTCGTTGCTTCCTCCTTCTATTATTATAAAGTTATTGCCATATTTTATAGACATCTGATATTCATCTAATCCAGAGTCATCTGCTACTAATGTAATAGACATTTTATTTTTTTCATCATCAGTAGGACTTACTCCTAAAACATCAAATATTACATTTATTAATTCATCAAAATTATCAAAGTCTTCATCATTCAATTCCCTATCTAAAATACCATCAACTACGTATCCTGGTGTTTTTGTTACAATATATGGATTTGAATCTGTATACTTTGGATTTATAAAATTTGCATCTAATCCTGGAATTTCATTTGAAAATATCGTTGCTGGTCCATATTTTATAATAAAAGTATTATGCCCGTCATTTCCAAGTCTTCCGAGGATTTTCTACTCTAATGTCTCCATCTCCAAGAAATATTTTTTGTAAACCTTTTATAACCAAATCACCTATTCCAGCAAATAGTTTAAAAATAGGCTTAAATAATTTTCCACCAGTTTCCTCATCTTCGTCTTCCGCATATGAGCAAATAGGTATAAGTGAATTTGTTATTGTAATTATTACTAAAACAAGACTTATAATTTTTACAATTCTATTATTCATTAATTTTCTCATATTATTTACCTTTCTTAATTAAAGATGCCTTCTTTAGTTTTTTTCTACTAATTTATTTAAGTTTGTTTCTACAAATTCAAATTCTTTTTTAGTTGGTGTTATTTGTATTATTGCAGTATCTTGTCCAACTTTTAGTAAGCCCTCTCCTATTAGACAACTTACTAAAAAGCTTGCTTCTCCTTCGCTTAATTTAAAGACTTCTTTTAAATACTCTATTTCGGATTTATCTTGTGCTAAAAATAATTTTGTATCTGATGATGTTAATACTGCTTTTGCTTCTGGTTTTTCGTAAAAATCTTGGAATCTTTGTGAAATTATTGCAAGAGATACATTTCTTTTTCTGGCACGTCTTGCCATTGTATTTAAAAAATCCACAGCTTCTGGATATGGAAGAAGCATCCAAGCTTCATCTACTAAAACCCTTTTCTTTGTTGCTTTTTTTCTATCTTCACTGTTTTTCTTTACATATTTTTCCCAAATCCATGAAAGTAGTATTTGCTGTGCAAGTGGTCTTGCAAATCTTTCTTCTAGTTGTGATATGTCTAAATTAATAAATGGTGCTCCATCTAATAGTTCAAATGTAGATTGCCCATCAAAATATGCCATTTGACCATTATACTCTCTTATGTATTGTTTCATAACTTTAATTAAATAACTATAGTGAAATTGATAATTTGTATCTGTATTTTCTTTTGCCTTTTTTAATAATGTTTTGTACCAAGAACCAATTGTTGGCATTTCCTTTTTTTCTTTAAATAGATTTTTGCTATTGTATGTAGTATTACTTGCTTTATATAAACTATTAGGATCTGAGGTTATACCAGCATTTGCATATTCTTCTGCTACAGCTTCTGCAATTATTTGTTTTGTAAGCTCATTTACCTCTGTACTTCTTGTGCTTCCTCTTGCCATAGTTAAAAGCGCTTGTGTTACGTCTTCTACTTTGTTTTCTACATTTAATACTTCTCTTTCTCTACCAGTAATTTCATCTTTTACTTTTTCTACTTCTATATCAAATAGATTTATTATAGTTTGAGAAGTTGGTCCGAAGCACTACATTTATTCCTCCAAGTGCTTCTGCAACAACAGAATATTCTCCTTCTGCATCTAAAGCTAAGCTTTCTATTCCCATAAGCACTGCTGACCTAGAAATTAATGTTTTCATTGTAACAGATTTACCAGCTCCAGATTTTGCAAATATAACCATATTATAATTCGTAAGTGATGTATGAAAGTTATCAAAAAGAATTGGCACACCTGTTTGTTTGTTAAAGCCTAATGGAATTCCTGTTAAATGCCCAACTTCTGAAGTAGTAAATGGAAAAACTGTTGCCATTGAATTTCTATCAAATGTATGTTTTTTATTAATTTCGTTTTTCATTAGAGGAACATTTGATTTGAATGCTTCTTCTTGCATTGCCCACGCGGTTTTTATTCCTACTAAACTTTTAGACATTTCTGTAGATAACATTTTTGTGTAAGCATCTAAACTTTGCAAATTATATGCAAATAATGTAGTAATTATAGATGCTTCAAATAATTTGTTAAATCCTGCTGCAATTTGGTCTCTTAAACCTTCTGCTTCTAGTCTTTTTTGTGTTATAACACTTTCCCTGTTAATATTACCTCTATCTGCTGCAACAATTCTTTCTGTTTCTAATTGATTTATTACTCTATTTAATTCATTTTGTGACTTAGCCTCTGGTACTGGGTTTATATAAATTGATGTATTTGTGTCTCCAAATAAATACATGTCTCTAAATAATTCTGGGAACGCACACATACGTGGCAGGCTCGATACAAAGAAACTTCTTGCATATCTTGTAGTATTAGATATTATCCTTAAATAATCTATGTTTGATGCATCTATTCCAGATGGTGCAATTAACTCTTTTATAGTTTTTTGTCTTAATATCTCTGGCTCATTATGTGTTTGCATACTATTTTGTAGTTTTTCTTCTTGTTCTTGTTTTAACTTCTTTTTTAGCATCTTGTTTTACCTCCTCTTTTGTATTTTCAATTCTAGAAATTGCTTCATCAGCAACATCTTTTCCTATATATCTTTTATTTTCGTTAATTATTACCTTTGCTAGATTAGAAACTAATTCTTCATAAGATTTTTCAGTTTTTTCTATAGCTTTTTCTTTTTCTGATTTTACTTCATCTACTACTAATTTAGCTTTTTCTAATGCTTTTTCACTTATTTCTTTATTTAAAGCTTCCATTCTTTTATCTAATACATCTGGAGCAGTTGAATAAAGTTCTGTATATCCTGCTTTTAATGCTTTATCTATTCCATATACTTCTGATTCATCTCTGTTATATGCTACATATAACAATTCTGCAAGTTCATATGAGTTTAATACTTTACCCTTCATACTGCATGCAAATAATGTTCTAATAATAGTTTGCGCTCTTGTATATAATTCTGCAAAAATCATATTTCTTTTTTCTTCTTCGTCTGTTATATTAGCTCCTAATTCTGATGCATAGTATGATAAAATTATATAATAGTGTTTTCTTAATACATTTTTATTAAGACTCATTTTTTCTGTATTGCTAATAATATCTTTTCCATAGTCATATAAATTTTGGATTCTAGCTATTTCCATTTTTAACTCGTTTAAAATTTTAGTATTTCCACTATTACTTTGAAGTAGTCTAGTATATTCGTTTTGCTTTGACACTAATTCTTGCCTTGTTTCTTCTAATTTATGATTATAATTTTCTATACTACTACTTATATTAATTGTTCTTGTTTGTATGTATAATTGAATAGGATGTCTTAATGTATTCAAAAATTCTATAAAGCCTTGCTCTACAGCTGTTTTTTCTACTTCTGACATCAAATCATAGTTTATTCCTTCGCATTCTATTGCCATTAAATATTTTGTTTTATTATTTTGTACAATCATATTATCTTCTATCGTATCAAAATCCATAAAATCAAAAACAGATAATTTTGTATAAGATGTTGAACTTGTTTCTTTTTTATCTTTGTTATTATTCTCTTTATTATCTGATTTTTTTTCTCCAGACTTTTCTTTTCTAGATACATACCCATAAACAAATATTAATATCATTATTATAAATATCAAAACAGCAACAGCTATTGTTAATATATCGCTAATTTCCATTATTATTTTCCTCCTTTGTATATACATATATCCTATTCTTTTTTTGTTTAAATTTTATTGCTCTTAATATAACTTCATCAATACTTTCCCCACCTGCTTTTTTTGTAATTTCAAAACTATTAGATTCAGGTATTTTAAATGTACCGATTGCAAACCCTATTAATCCAAAAAAAGCAGTTAATATTGCACCTACAACAAACGAAGATATAAACATTGAAACCATTAAATAAATTAAATACCCTAATATTCCTCCGCACAACTGTATATATTAATGCCTTTGTAGAAAATATAAATAATATTCTTCCGCTCTCCTTTTACATTTCTTGGTATTTCATGTAATGCCAATTTAAATTCCTCCTTTGTGTGTTTTTTTCTAAGAATTTTTCTATCTTTTAATACTTATATATATTATACCAGAAATTGATAGTAATTGTAATATATTAGCAAAAAAAATATAAAATTCATGAAAATGTAATATTGCTGTAATAAATAGCTTAATAATCTAAACTTTTAAAAACAGAATACAAAAAAATTTGAGCTGTTTCTATTCAAAAAAAGAATGGACCTATTTATAGAATCCATCCTTTTTTGTTATTTTTTTCACTTATAAAATTATTAAGCTAATGAGAAGATCATTGTAGCTATTTGTGTAGCAGCCATTACTACTACTGCACCTATTATTAGTGGCATAAAAGATTTTTTGTATTCTGCTTTTTCTTCTACACTACCTAACATGTATTTAACACCTAATACTGCAATTAAAACTACTCCTGCAATAACAGCAATATTTCTAATTAAACCAAGTACTTTTTGAGCAGTTGTTTTTACTCCTGAAGTATCTATTCCAGTATAGTCTGGTTCTATACTTCCAGGATCTA
>CALXNI010000070.1 GCA_944389715.1 uncultured Clostridia bacterium
TACATTTTTTAAGTTCTTTCTGACGTTTTTTTGCTTGGTTTTCTCCAATTCTTCTTTTTTGAGTACGAATACTTCAAAGTATTCTCTTAAAGGAATTTATTGTTTATTTTTCAATGTGCTTTTGCGTTCATAGTATTTTTTGCCGAACGCAAGATTTATTTTAGCACATATTAATATTTAGTGTCAATAGATTTTTTAATTTTTTTTAAAAAAATTTGTAAGAAATTTTTTCCTGCAATTCTTAACCTGTTTTTTATGTGATTTTAACCGTTTATCATCTTATTTTATTATCTTTTTGCTTGTGCTTCGCAGTATTTACATCTATAAATTTTATTTTCTTTATCTTTTAATTCAAAAATTTGATCAACTTCTTTTTCTTCTGTTGTTATACATCTTGGATTTTGACATTTAATTATATTAACTAATCTTTCAGGAAGTTCCATATGAGTTTTCTTTATTATTTTCCCATCTTTTATTATATTTACTGTAATATTTGTATCTATATATCCTAAAATATCCATATTAATATCCATATCATTATCTATTTTAATTATATCTTTTTTCCCAGATTTTTTACTTTTTACATTTTTAATAATTGCTACAGAGCAATCTAAATTTTCAAGTCCTAAATATTTATATATTTCCATGCTTTTGCCTGCTTGAATATGATCAATTACTATTCCGTTGTTTATGCTATCTATATTCATAAAAATTCCTCCTTTCTAAAGTATATTGAAGTGGGATGTGGGAAGTGTGAAATTAGAGTAAGCCTTACGTAGCTTAGCCCTAAAAGACACACCTCACACTTCACATCTCTCACTTCTTATTTTATATATTATTTGATTTCTAACAATTTCAAAATTAACGCCATTCTAATATATCTACCATATTCTACCTGTTTAAAATAACAAGCCCTTGGGTCGTTATCTACTTCTTTTGCTATCTCGTTAACTCTTGGTAAAGGGTGGAGAATTTTTAGCTCCTTTTTCGCCTTTATTAATTTTTCTTCATTTAATATATAGTAGTCTTTTAATCTAACATAGTCTGCCTCATTAAAAAATCTTTCTTTCTGAACTCTTGTCATATATAGTATATCTAATTTATCCATATACTCTTCTATATCTTGTGTTTCACACCATTCAATATTGTTTTTATCTAATACTTCTTTCTTAATATAATCTGGAACTTTTAATTCATTTGGTGAAATTAATATAAATTTAACATTTTTATATCTAGACATTGCAGTAATTAATGAATGAACTGTTCTTCCAAATTTTAAATCCCCACATAACCCAATTGTTAAGTCTGAGAATCTTCCTTTTTCACAATTTATAGTTAATAAATCTGTTAAAGTTTGTGTTGGGTGATTATGCCCTCCATCTCCTGCATTTATTATTGGAACAGTAGAAGTTTTGCTTACCACCATGGGTGCTCCTTCTTTTGGATGTCTCATAGCAATTATATCTGAATAGCAACTTACCGTTCTTACAGTATCTGATACACTCTCTCCTTTTGATGTAGAACTATTTGCTGCGTCTGAAAATCCTATAACCTTTCCTCCTAGTCCTAACATTGCAGACTCAAAACTTAGTCTTGTTCTAGTGCTTGGTTCAAAAAACAATGTTGCAAGTATTTTATTTTTGCAATTTTCTGAATATTTTTCTTTATTTGCCATTATGTCTTTTGCCGTTTCAATTAAATCGTCAATTTCCTCTACCGACAAATCTTTAATATCAATTAAATGTTTCATTATTTTCTCCTTTCCAATTTTATTCATCTATTGTTGAAATGCAAAGCGTAATTTCCTCCAATACATCAAGCAGTACTCTTACAGTATCTAATGCTGTAAACATTGCAATATTATTTTCTACAGCACATCTTCTAATTATTGTTCCATCTGTTTCTTGGTCTATTGCGTCTACATCTCTTGTACTTATAACATAATTTACATACCCTTTTCTCATAGAATCTAATATTTCTTCACTACCTTCGCTTATTTTCTTTTTTACCCTTGTTCTTATTCCATGAGCTTTTAAAAATTCTGCTGTTCCCTTTGTTGCTTCTATATTAAATCCTAGGTTATAGAATCTTCTAATTAATGGCAAAGCTTCTTCTTTATCTTTGTCCGCTATTGTTACAAGTATAGTTCCATAGTTTGCTAAATTCATTCCTGATGATTGAAGTGCTTTGTATAATGCTCTTGTAAGTTTTGTATCATATCCTATTGCCTCACCTGTTGATTTCATTTCTGGTGATAAATATGTATCCATTCCATTTAGTTTAGAAAACGAAAATGCTGGTGCCTTTACATACCATTTTTCTTTTTCTTTTGGATACACTTCATTTATTCCTTGCTCTTTTAATGATTTGCCTAGCATTACAAGTGTTCCTATATCAGCAATTGGATATCCAGTTGCCTTTGATATAAATGGTACCGTTCTTGAAGACCTAGGATTTACTTCTATTACATATACATTTTCTTCTTTGTCTACTATAAATTGTATATTATATAGTCCAACTATTCCAATTCCTAGTCCTAATTTTACTGTATAATCTAGTATTTTTTGTTTTGCTTTTTCACTTACGCTAAATGTTGGATATATACTAATACTATCACCTGAATGTATACCAGTTTTTTCAACATGTTCCATTATTCCTGGCACAAATACATCTTTTCCATCGCATACAGCATCTACTTCTAGTTCTTTACCAGTTATGTATTTATCTACTAATACTGGTTGTTCTGTATTTATTTCTACTGCTGATTTTAGATATTTTTCTAGTGCTTTTCTATTTGAAACTATTTGCATTGCTCTTCCACCCAAAACATAGCTTGGCCTTACAAGAACAGGGTATCCAATTTCTTCTGCAACTTTTATTCCATCTGCAATATTTGTAACAGCCTGTCCTTTTGGTTGTAATAGTTTTAAGCTTTCCATTACTTTTTCAAAGCTATCACGATTTTCTGCTCTTTCTATTGCATTTACATCTGTTCCTATTATTTTTACTCCAAGCTTAGAAAGTGGACCTGCAAGGTTAATTGCTGTTTGTCCACCAAGTGCTGCAACAACGCCTTCTGGTTTTTCTAAGTCTATTATATTCATAACATCTTCTACTGTTAATGGTTCGAAATATAATTTGTCACTTGTTGTGTAATCTGTAGATACTGTTTCTGGATTGTTGTTAATTATAATTGCTTCATATCCCGCTTCTTTTATTGTCTTTACTGCATGCACTGTTGAATAATCAAATTCTACACCTTGTCCGATTCTTATTGGTCCTGCACCTAGCACAATTATTTTCTTTTTATTACTTACAATTGATTCATTTTCTTCTTCATATGTAGAATAAAAATATGGTACATAACTTTCAAATTCACTGCTACAAGTATCTATCATCTTATATACAGGATAAATATTTTCTTTTTTCCTTAATTTATATATATCTTCTTCTTTTTTACCCCATAACATTCCTATATATTTATCGGAGAACCCCATTTTTTTAGCTCTTTTGAATACTTCTAAATTATCTTTGTTTTCTTTTAATTTGTTTTCCATTTTTATAATATGTTTTATTATTTCTAAGAAAAACATGTCAATTTTTGTTGTATTATAAATTAATCCTAAATCTACATTTCTTCTAATTAATTCTGCTATTGCATAAATCCTATCATCAGTTCCATCTTTTATATATTCCATCAATTTATCTGTTTCAAAATTATCAAATTTTTTCATATAAATATGGCATACACCAATTTCTAGTGATCTTACAGCTTTAAGAAGGCTTTCTTCAAATGTTCTTCCGCACACTCATTACCTCTCCCGTTGCTTTCATTTGCGTACTTAGTTTATTTGAAGCAAGTACAAACTTATCAAATGGAAATCTTGCAATTTTAGTTACAATATAGTCTAAAGCTGGTTCAAAGCTTGCAGGTGTATTTGCAAGTTTAATTTCATCTAATCTCATCCCTACTGCAATTTTTGCCGAAACTCTTGCTATTGGATATCCACTTGCCTTTGATGCTAGAGCTGATGAACGTGATACTCTTGGGTTTACTTCTATTAAATAATATTGAAATGAATGTGGATCTAATGCAAATTGAACATTGCATCCACCTTCTATTTTAAGTGCTCTTATTATTTTTAAAGCACTATCTCTTAACAAGTGATATTCTTTGTTTGTAAGTGTTTGGCTTGGTGCAACTACTATTGAGTCACCTGTATGTATTCCAACTGGATCTAAGTTTTCCATATTACATACTGTAATTGCTGTATCATTACTATCTCTAATTACTTCATATTCTATTTCTTTGTATCCTTTTATACTTTTTTCTACTAGCACCTGCCCCACTGGTGATAGTTTTAAAGCATGTTTTATTATCTCTTTTAACTCTTCGTCATCATCTGCAAATCCACCACCAGTTCCTCCTAGAGTAAATGCTGGTCTTAATACTACTGGATATCCAATTTTATGAGCTGCCTCTAGTCCTTCTTCTATGGAGTGTGCAATTATAGATTCTAGAACTGGTTCTCCAAGTTCTTCGCACAATTCTTTGAACTTTTCTCTATCTTCTGCGCGTTCTATACTTTCACTACTAGTTCCTAAAAGCTCTACTTGACATTCTTGTAAAACTCCCTTTTTATATAACTGCATTGCTATATTTAGTCCTGTTTGTCCCCCTATTCCCGGAAGTATTGCGTCTGGTCTTTCATATCTTATTATTTTTGCTACATATTCCAAAGTCAATGGTTCCATATAAACTTTATCTGCTATTGATGTATCTGTCATTATTGTTGCTGGGTTTGAATTGACTAATATTACCTTATATCCTTCTTCTTTTAAAGCTAAACAAGCTTGTGTTCCTGCATAATCAAATTCTGCTGCTTGTCCTATTACTATTGGACCTGAACCTATAACTAATATTGTTTTTATATCTGTTCTTTTAGGCATTTTTTATTCTCCCTTCATTAAATTTATAAATTTATCAAATAAATATCCACTATCTTGTGGTCCTGGTGCACTTTCTGGATGATATTGAACACTAAATATTTTATCTTTTTTACATTCTACTCCTTCTACGGTATCGTCTAAAATATTTTTATGCGTAACTTTTAAATCTGTTTTATCTAAAGATTTTTCATCTACTGCATAACTGTGATTTTGACTTGTAATTTCTATTTTTCCAGTTTCGAAATTTTTTACAGGATGATTTCCACCTCTGTGTCCAAATTTCAATTTATAAGTTTTTGCACCATAAGCTAAACTAATTATTTGATGTCCTAAACATATTCCAAATATTGGATATTTTCCTTTTAATTCTTTTACTAAATTTATAACTTCAACTACATCTTCTGGGTCACCTGGCCCATTTGATAAAAATATGCCATCAGGCTTTAATTCTGTTATTTTTTGTGCATCTGTATTATAAGGTACTATTGTTACATTACATCCTCTTGCATTTAAACTTCTTATAATATTTAATTTAATTCCACAATCCACTGCTACAACATTGTATTTGGGATTTGTTGTCCTTGAATACCATCTTTTTTTGCAACTAACTTTTGATACAACATCTTTTGGAATATCATATTCTTTCAATTTTTTTAATGCCTCTTCTTTGCCTGTATTAATATCTGTTATTATTACTTTTCTGCTTCCTTTATCTCTTATGCTTCTTGTTAGTTTTCGTGTATCTATTCCATATATACCTGGTATGTTATTTTCTTCTAAATATTCTGATAAAGTTTTTGTATACCTAAAATTACTAGGTCTATTATTATATTCTCTTACTATTATTCCACCTATTGTAGGTTGTTTTGTTTCATAATCTTCATCTGTTATTCCATAATTTCCTATTAATGGATATGTCATTACAACCATTTGATATGTGTAAGATGGATCTGAAACTATTTCTTGATATCCTACCATAGATGTATTAAACACTATTTCACATATATTTTCTACATTTGCTCCAAAACCATATCCAAAATATTCTTCACCATCTTCAAGTACAATTTTTTTGTTAAATTCTTTCATGACAAATTAGGCTCCTTTACTTTAATTCATTTCTACTTTTCCTATAATATCTGAAATATTTTCTATATTACATTTTTTCATATATTCTTCTATTCCCTCAATAGTTTTTATGCTTGTATATGGATCTATAAAATTACCTGCACCTATAGAAATAGTTGTAGCTCCTGCTAGCATAAATTCTATTGCATCTTCTCCTGATACTATTCCACCTAATCCCATAATTGGAATATTAACAGCTTTTGATACTTGATATACCATTCTTACTGCAACAGGTTTTATTGCAGGTCCTGATAATCCTCCTGTATTATTTGCTAGTACTGGTCTTTTTTTATAAATATCTATTTTCATTCCTAATAAAGTATTAATCAAAGATACTCCAT